>NZ_JBYVJU010000011.1:0-188850 GCF_058147085.1 Parendozoicomonas sp. 209JJ7-1
AAAACATCTTTTTTCCCTACAACCCATAACAGTTCACTGGAGGCACGGTTACGAAACCGGTGACAACTGACAGCGGTATGCTTGCTGGCGGTTTTACGCAGCAGTTTGCGAACGGCCTGTAATCCTTGCTGGGTTATAACGGTTTGCCAGGTGTTGTCGCCAATGCGGTCAGCGAAGCTGTCCAGCACCCGACGGGTTTTCTTGTGGGCGTTTTTCTGGCATTGACTGACAAAGGTCACCATCATGGTTGAGTGACCTTGCTAAAAAGCACGGAAATACATCCGTGTATTTGGGGTTTGAAGCCACCTATTCGGCGGTCAAAAGGATAGATATTCCATACGTCTATAAACCACCTGAACGGCAGTTCGCACATATTAGCCATAGCTGCTTCACCAATCAAACTGGATAGCTATTGAGAACACAGAATATTGAGAACACAGAATAAAGCCTGAATTCCCCTGTTACTGAATAGCGCTTGTGACTCCATGACGCAGGCGCAGTATTCTCCTCACAAGAAAAATAGTCAATCCCGTATAGAGTAACTATCAATAAATTTTTCTTAAGGACGCCTCCTGAACCTGCTCGAACATAAAATCCAGTGCCTTATGGTCAGTAAAAGCCTGTAAACACTGCTGGCGAAATTCCTGTTCCGATGCACCTTCTCCGGCGCATATAAACGCCCATGGAAGGATAAGCGTATCCTTGATCAAATCAGCCACATCAAAAACCAGTGCCCCGCGTCGGGTTTTACCATGCATTACCGCAAAGCCATGGGGAATACCCAGCACCCAGAGTGTGGTGGCGGCCAGCCCGTAGGTCAGATAATTACCGTGATTAAGAAAGGCATTGGCATTGTCTTCCCCGTCCCGGCTGCGGACAAATTCACCGTATTGGGTACGCCGGGCGGCAATTTTATAAAGCTGCTTTGTCACTCTGGCTTCATTCTGCAGCAGTTGGCCAACATTGGCGGCACTGGCAATCTGGGCAGGATAATGGGTAAGCAGAGTTTCTATTTCCACATCATCCAGATGGAATCCAGCCTGTTGAAGATCGCGGTCTTTGCCCCAGACTTTACTCATAAACTGCAGGCGTGCGGTTTGAAACTGTTTAGCCGTGTGCAGGCGTTTTTCTTCGTCAAACCAGAAACTCATCCAACCCTGCAGGTATTCTGTGGGTCGGTATTCACTTTGTGGACTGAGCCATTCCACTTCGCTGGCGGCCAGCAATGGTGTACCACCGCCACCACAGAAACCAATAAGAACCCCGGCGGAGGCCAGCATACGTACTGCGGCCTGGGTAATGGATGTACCCGTTCCCAGCAGGATGCAGGTGGTATTGGCAATGGGAATATTCCAATAATTGTTCTGGTTCCGGGCTTCTGTCAGGAACAATACCCGGCCGTCTTTCTGCATGACCCGACATTTTTCGAGATAGTAAATATTGGCGCGTTTGGAGTGGAGAATGCTTTTCAAATCTGTAAGTGCATCTGGCATACCGTTCTACCCCTTTAGGAAATAGGGGTCAGGTTCATTTTTAACCTGACCCAACTTTAAGCTGCTATACAGCAACCCTTACAGATAACGATCTGATTTTCGCTTTTTCGGCCGTTTGCTCTCAAAGCGCACACCGCTATCAGAAACCGACATGGCCCGGCTGATAGAGGCTTCCAGTGCCAGTTTCAGGGCAGGAAAAACCTCCCAGCGATCAAAGTGGTGAATAAAGTCCCGGCCGGTATCCGCCATCTGTTCCAGCCTTATTGCTGGATTTTTTACACCGATCTTTCTGCCAAAACGCACCAGTTTATCCTGGTTGGGAAACTCCCGGGTTTTATCCATTTTCAGGGCCAGATCATGGGACTGCAATGGGTAGACGGTGGTATTGACCACATCATAAAGGGGGGACAGACACAGCCCGGAAAGGGGCTGAATAGTGTTATAAAGCAGTGAGAAGTTTTTCAGATGGGCATCGCCATTGCCCAGCAGGCAACTGATAGCGATATAATCAAAAACCTGTTCAACCTGCCCGGCATCCCGGGTGTAGAGCTGCACCACTTTGGCGACATTTTCATAGGAGCCCAGATACTTTTCATCCCCGGGCCGTTTCATCAGTACCGCAAAATCTTCCATGCCCAGAGGCTGGCCGCCGGCCTGATCGAAGCGCTTCATAATAAACAGTTCGTGGTTTTCTGATAGCCAGAACTCTGGTACAGGAATCCCGCAGGCTTTGGCAATGCTCATACAGACGAATTCATTGAGCGCCAGATGCTCATGCTCCTCGCCACCGGTTTTTACAATCAGCTCCGGCTCTATCAATGTGCCTCTTTCGTTATGGCTGGCTGCTGCAGGTTGGGTGTTGACCAGAAGCTTGGGCTGAACACCGGAAATCGCCGCAGTATTGAGCAGGTATTTATCCAGCAGATATTCAAAGGCGCTTTCCCGACTGTCCCAGTGAATCAGGGATTCCAGGGAGTCATGGCCCATGGGCTTTATCTCAAGGTCACTCTCAAAGTACAGGCGACCAATGCCGTTTTTCTGCTGCAGGGCCAGAAACAGCATATCATTGACCCGGGTATAACGACGCAGCCGCTCCGACAGGCGCTCACGCACATAACCTTCCGGGATATTCATCTGGAACACCGGATGCAGGGCACCGCTGTTATAGGAGGCAGTCTGGAACGGCATGGTCAGGGAGACCTCTTCCCCCCCTTCCCGGTAAGAGAAGGCATAGGAACCTTTCTCAAAACTCAGCATGCCCGCCAGCCCCGCCGGGGTATGCACCCGCAGAGAGTTGATCTTCTCGGGCCAGTGTTCGAGCATCATCCGTCATCCTCGTTAAACAGAGAGTCCAGATCATCCCAGGTGGGCCGGGTGGCTTCCCGGACCGTCAGCTCCAGCCCCAGAATACCCAGGTAATTGTTCAGGGCCCAGAGCGCTCCCCGGTAACGATTATTCTCGATAGCAGAAATCACGCTACGGGTGGTTCTGGCCGCCTGCGCCGCTTCTTCCTGATTGAGTTTGAGAGCCTTGCGCCGCTCCCGGCAGTGTTCACCGATGGTTTTCATAAGGGTAATAATGAATTTATATATGGTCATAATAGGGTTAAAAACCAAATATGACCATATATATAGTCATTTAAAATAGAATATCTGTAAACTGGCTCTAACCTTGTGAGCTATTCAGAGCCCCCATTAGGGGATATTGTGCAGATTCGCGGCAAACTGGTGGAAGTAAAAGGTTCTGGAGGCAGGAACTGGAGCAGCAGCCTGAGCCGGACAGATACCGGCAGAGGAGCCTGTGAACTGGTTTGGGTGGAAGATTTGTGGATTCTATAACCGTCATCCCGAGGGTTAAATAAGGGTTGCTTTCTCACTGGAGGATGATTCACCGGAGAGCCGATTGGTTTCATCCCGGATTTTGGTGAATGAGCTGATAAACAGCGAATCCCAGATTATTCTGGTGGACCAGGAGGTTCCTGAAAGTATTTCTGAGTTTTCTTTCACGGCCTACACCCTGGACAGCAAAAGCCATAGTTTTTGGAGTGACCTGGCACTCTATCTGGTTGAGCCAGGAGGCATGCTTTGGCGTGTAATGGAATACCACTTTTACACCACACCAGTACAAGCCAAGTTATAACCTGGCTTGTACTGGTGTGGTGTTGGTAGTGCTCGGTACGTTTAACATAGGTTCTATCCGCCTAACATTAGGGGCTAGTCACCAAGCACAATATTCAACATCCGCCGCAGAGGCTCAGCAGCGCCCCACAACAGCTGGTCACCCACGGTAAAGGCAGACAGATACTCCGGCCCCATATTCATCTTGCGCAGACGACCAACCGGAACGTTCAGGGAACCACTGACCACGGCCGGACTCAACAGACTGGAGGAGTCCTCCTTGTTATTGGCAATCACCTGCACCCAGTCGTTGGCTTCACCAATAATGGATTCCACATCCGCCAGGGGCACATCTTTGGTCAGTTTCACGGTCAGCGCCTGGGAGTGACAGCGCATGGCGCCGACACGGACACAGAGACCATCCACCGGTACCGGTTTGTTCTGGCGGCCGAGAATCTTGTTGGTTTCCACCTGCCCTTTCCACTCTTCCCGGCTCTGGCCATTGTCCAGCTGGGAATCAATGTATGGAATAAGAGAACCCGCCAGAGGCACACCAAAGGCGGTGGTATCCAGCCCCTCACGGATAGTGGCAGCGACCTTGCGATCAATATCCAGAATGGCGGAAGCCGGATCAGCCAGCTCTTCGGCCACGGCATCACGAATCACACCCATACCGCTGACCAGCTCGCGCATATGGCGGGCACCGCCGCCACTGGCTGCCTGGTAGGTCATGGCGCTGGTCCATTCCACCATCCCTTCACGGAACAGGCCACCCAGCCCCATCAGCATAAGGCTGACGGTACAGTTTCCACCGACGTATGTTTTGATGCCGTCATTCATGGCCTGGTCAATCACCGGACGATTGACCGGATCAAGAATAATAACAGCACTGTCGTCCATCCGCAGCTTGGAAGCAGCGTCTATCCAGTAACCGTTCCAGCCGGCTTCACGAAGTTTGGGATAAACCTCTCCGGTAAAATCACCACCTTGACAGGAGATAATAATCTCCATATCAGACAGTTCACTGATATCAAAAGCGCTCTTCAGGGCAGGAATGCTTTTTAAAGAGCCGGTGCCCTCACCCACCAGATGGGCCGGACCGGGCTGACCCGCTTGAGAAGTAGTAAAGAACACCGGTTCAATACGGGAGAAGTCCCCTTCTTCGGCCATACGCTGCATCAGCACGGAGCCCACCATGCCCCGCCAGCCGATCAGACCCACTTTTTTCCTAACGTCACTCACGGCTTAAACCTCACTCAACCCATTGACCACGGCATCACCCATACCGCGGGTTCCCACCTTTTCACAGCCTTCAGACCAGATATCGCCAGTACGGATACCCTTGTCCAGCACCTTGCTGACAGCCTGTTCAATCGCTTCAGCAGCCGCCACCTCACCCAGGGAGTAACGCAGCATCATGGCTACGGAGAGAATGGTGGCCAGGGGGTTGGCCAGATCCTGGCCGGCAATATCCGGCGCGGAGCCGTGCACCGGTTCGTACATGCCTTTGTTGTTGGCATCCAGGGAGGCAGACGGCAGCATACCGATAGAACCGGTCAGCATGGCGGCACAGTCAGAAAGAATATCGCCAAACATATTGCCGGTGACCATGACATCAAACTGCTTGGGTGCACGCACCAGCTGCATGGCGGCGTTGTCTACATACATATGGGACAGTTCAACATCGGGGTATTCCGGTGCCAGTTTGTCCATAATTTCACGCCAGAGTACGGTCACTTCCAGCACGTTATGTTTGTCGATGGAGCAAAGTTTACCGCCACGCTTTTGGGCCGCTTCAAAGGCGACACGACCAATACGTTCAATCTCGGATTCGCTGTAGACGTAGGTATTAAAACCTTCACGCTCGCCGTTTTCCAGAGTACGCACGCCACGGGGCTGACCAAAATAAATACCGCCGGTCAGTTCACGGACAATCAGGATATCCAGCCCGCTGACAACTTCGGGCTTAAGAGTGGACGCTTCTGCCAGCTGGGGATAGAGAATCGCCGGACGAAGGTTAGCAAACAGTTCCAGGTTGGAGCGCAGGCCCAACAGACCTTTTTCCGGACGAACGGCCATTTCCAGGCTGTCCCACTTTGGGCCACCCACAGCACCAAGCAGCAGAGCGTCGGCGGCCTTGGCTTTTTCCAGGGTGTCTGCAGGCAGGGGCACGCCGGTAGCATCAATAGCAGCGCCGCCCACCAGAGCATTGTCAACGCTCAGTTCCAGGCCGAATTTGTCTTTAATTACGTCCAGTACCCGAACGGCCTGTTCCATAATTTCAGGGCCAATACCATCACCGGGCAATACCAGAATATTCTTCATTCTTGGAAAACTCTCTCTGTATTTTTAGTCACGAGGCAAGTCGGGAGTTACCGCCCGGAATTCGGATAACCATTTCCGCTCCATCAATACATCCATCCGACCGCTATGGATAGCGCAAGTGCCAGTTTTGCAGGGGCAGAAACTGGCGATTAAGTCGCTAGCAGGCCATTCCGTGGCCTTTGAAATAGTCATCCGAACCCCGGACTTATCAAGATTGAGGACTCGCCCTGAAAAATCAGTTCTGTAATTCTTTAAACAACCAGGGAAACTTCTGTTCGTGCTTCTGCTCAAATGCACGAATGGTGTCTTCTTCCTGAAGGGTCAGGCCAATTTCATCCAGACCTTTCAGCAGGCACTCCTTGCTGAAAGGGTCAACATCAAACGTCAACTCTTCACCTTCAGGGGTAACAACACACTGACGTTCAAGGTCGATGGTCAGGCTATAGCCTTCCGCAGCTTCACAGGCTTTAAACAGGCCATCCACCTGCTCTTCGGAAAGAACAATGGGCAGCAGACCATTCTTAAAACAGTTGTTATAAAAAATATCCGCAAAGCTGGGGGCGATAACGCAACGGAAGCCGAAATCGTCCAAAGCCCAGGGGGCATGTTCACGGCTGGAACCACAGCCAAAGTTCTGACGAGCCAGTAGCACAGACACGCCCTGGTAACGGGGCTGATTCAGCAAAAAATCCTGGTTCAGAGGGCGGTTACTGCAATCCTGGTCGGCCTCACCTACATCCAGGTAACGCAGCTCATCAAACAGATTCTTGCCAAAGCCGGTACGTTTGATGGACTTCAGGAACTGCTTGGGAATAATCATGTCGGTATCGACATTAGCCCGATCCAGCGGTGCCACTAAACCGGTATGAACGGTAAATGCCTTCATGCCTGTTCCCCCCCTTTCTCCTTAACAGCAGGCTCCTTAACAGCGAGCTTTCTCACATCAACAAAATAACCGGTGACCGCAGCGGCTGCGGCCATGGCCGGGCTGACCAGGTGGGTCCGACCACCAAAGCCTTGACGGCCTTCAAAGTTACGGTTGGAGGTGGAAGCACAGTGCTCCCCCTCATCCAGACGGTCGGCGTTCATGGCCAGACACATAGAGCAACCGGGCTCACGCCATTCCAGACCGGCTTCAATAAAAATCCTGTCCAGACCCTCTTCTTCCGCCTGCTGCTTTACCAGGCCGGAACCGGGTACCACCATAGCCAGCTTAATGGTGTCGGCGACCTTACGGCCTTTTACTACTTCAGCGGCCGCACGCATATCTTCGATTCGGGAGTTGGTGCAGGAACCGATAAACACCTTATCCAATTTGATAGACGTCAATGCCTGACCTGCTTCCAGCCCCATATATTGAAGCGCACGACGAATGCCGTCGGATCTGGTGGTATCCTGTTCCTGTTCCGGGTCTGGCACACAGGCATTGACCGGAGCCACCATTTCCGGAGAAGTTCCCCAGGTCACCTGAGGCTCAATATCTTCTGCTTTCAGGTCCACTTCAAAATCAAAGGCAGCATCCACATCGGAACGCAGAGTCAGCCAGTAGTCGACAGCGGCTTCCCATTCAGCCCCGCTGGGTGCACCAGGACGGTCTTTGACATAATCGATAGTGATGTTGTCCACAGCCACCAGCCCCACACGGGCACCGGCTTCGATCGCCATATTACAGATGGTCATACGACCTTCCATGGACAAGGATTCAATTGCGCTGCCGGCAAATTCGATAGCGCAGCCGGTGCCGCCCGCAGTACCGATCTTGCCGATAATGGCCAGCACAACGTCCTTCGCGGTCACGCCCCGGCCCAGTTCGCCATCAACGGTGACCCGCATATTCTTCATCTTCTTGGCCACCAGGCACTGGGAAGCCAGTACATGTTCCACTTCCGAAGTGCCGATACCGTGGGCCAGGGCACCAAAAGCACCGTGGGTGGCTGTGTGAGAATCACCACACACCACAGTCATGCCTGGCAGAGTTGCTCCCTGCTCCGGACCAACCACGTGAACAATCCCCTGACGCACATCCTGCATGGCGTATTGAACAATGCCGAATTCATTACAGTTGTCGTCCAGGGTTTTTACCTGGATTTTTGACACCGGATCGACAATACCTTCAATACCGGACTCGCGTTCAACAGACGTAGTGGGAACGTTATGATCGGGAGTGGCCAGGTTTGCGCTCAACCGCCAGGGGCTACGGCCAGCCAGACGCAGGCCCTCGAAAGCCTGGGGAGATGTCACTTCATGGAGAAGCTGACGGTCAATATACAGCAGCGCCGAGCCATCATCCCGGCTTTTGACCAGATGGTCATCCCATAACTTGTCGTAGAGCGTTCTATCTGCCACAGCTCTTCTCCTCAGGCCTGATATGTATTATTACGGTTCTTTTTCTCTGTTCGCTTTTATCTTTATCAGCATCCTATGGCAGAGAGAAAGATAAAACAAATTCATATTAATCATACATTTGATAACCATATGGAATCCATTAAGGTCGCTTTACTTACTACGACAAGAACCACTGTGAAAACCTCATTAACTGTATTTGTCTGATAGTCAGCAGGCAAAAACCGACGCTTTGAAACCCGATAAAAACCAGGCGGACAAAGCCGCCTGGGTGATAAGGTCAGATCAGCAGACGTTCTTACTTTTCAGGCGTTGAATTATTCCGATAAGAATGTCAGCCGCCAGTATACAGAGGACAACCCCCTTAAGGGTTGGTTATCATGACCGGCAATAACCCCGAAAACGAACTCTATGGACAGTCAGACCCTTACCGCCTTTCTTGCCGTCGCCGAAACCGGTTCCTTCTCACTGGCCGGCGAAAAACTGCACCTGACCCAGCCAGCCATCAGCAAGCGTATTGCTCTGCTGGAAAGCCAGATGAATGCCCGACTGTTTGACCGGGTTGGCCGTGCCGTCTCCCTGACCGAAGCAGGCCAGCTGCTGCTCGAAAGAGCTCGACGTATTCTCAGAGACATGGAAGACACCCGCCTGGCACTGACCAACCTGTCCGGCTGTGTAAGCGGACGGTTAAGCATCGCCACCAGCCACCATATTGGCCTGCACCGCCTGCCCACGGTTCTGCAGCAATTCAACCGGCTTTATCCCGGTGTATCCCTGGATATTCGCTTTGTGGATTCTGAATGGGCCTATGGTGGCGTACAGCGGGGCGATATTGAGCTGGGCATTATCACCCTTGCCCCGGAACAGAACAGCCGAAAATTTATCAGCCGTGAGATCTGGCCGGACCCGCTGGTATTTATGGTCTCTGCAGATCATCCCCTGGCGCACAGGGAACAACTCTCCTTTGAAGATATCAGCCAGTATCCGGCGGTATTCCCCGGGGGCAATACATTTACCAATAAAATTGTTCGCAAACACTTTGATCAGCGGGAATTGCACATTGATGTCATTATGGAATCCAACTACTTGGAAACCCTGAAAATGATGGTAAATATCGGCCTTGCCTGGAGCGTTTTGCCGCGCACCATGCTGTCCGATGGTATTCTGGATATCACCCCCGGAGATATTTTCATAACCCGTAGCCTGGGGGTTATCTACCATAAGGACAGAACACTTTCCAACGCTGGAAAGGCCCTGCTTAAGCTTCTCCATAACCTGGATAATTAACAGGGCCTTCAATCCGGTTGAGACAGTTCAATATTCAGCCACCCCCTCTCTCTGGTGCTATGCTGCGAGCGACCTGACGACCATGCACTTATATAACCTGATCCATATGTATAAACCCGTAATTACACCGACAGGCTCCTGATTGAAACTACGCAGCTTTTATCTGCAATAGAGCTAATTTACATCTTATGAATCTTAAACCGGTTCTGTACGTTATTGGCCTGTTCCTGATGGTTCTCGGATTACTGATGGTAATTCCTGCCATCACTGATCTGGTCATAGACAGCCCGGGTTCAGCCGCGTTCTTTAAGTCGGCCATATGGAGTTTCCTGTCGGGAGGGCTGTGTACGCTGGCCACCCGTACACGCCAGTTCAGGCTGGATCCACGGCAGATTTTTATTCTTACCAGCCTGTGCTGGCTGACCCTGAGCGCATTCGGTGCCCTGCCGTTTGTGCTGGTTGAGGGCATGAACTTTACCGACGCATTTTTTGAAACCATGTCCGGGGTTACCACCACCGGCTCCACGGTGATGACCCAGCTGCATCTGGCTGACAAAGGTATCCTGCTCTGGCGTTCCCTCCTGCAATGGCTGGGTGGTATCGGCTTTATTGTGATGGCGGTAGCTATCCTGCCTTTTCTCAAGGTCGGGGGCATGCGCCTGTTCCAGAGTGAATCTTCCGACTGGTCAGCCAAATGTATGCCCCGCTCCGGCTCCATCGCCAAGCGTATGGTTCTTACCTACCTGATCCTGAGCATTCTGTGTGCCCTGGGCTATCTGATGGGGGGCATGACCCTCTTTGAAGCTATCAACCACTCAATGACCACACTGTCCACCGGGGGCTATTCCACTTCAGACTCCTCTATGGGGCACTTTACCAACCCCTGGCTGCACTGGAACGGCACTATTTTCATGCTGTTGGGAAGCCTGCCGTTTGTGCTGTTTGTCAAGTTCTTTAAAGGCCATACCGAAGACCTTTTCCGGGACAGCCAGGTGCGGGCCTTTCTGGGTTTTATGCTGCTGACCTGGCTGTTCCTGAGCCTGTGGCTGACCTTTACCAAAGAGCATGACTTCTTCCATAACCTGACTTTGGTCGCCTTTAATACAACCTCCGTGGTCACCACCACCGGCTACGCCCTGACCGACTACAGCGTCTGGAGCGACATGACGACATCTGTCTTTTTTTTCCTGATGTTTGTGGGTGGCTGTTCAGGCTCAACCGCCGGGGGCATAAAAATTTTCCGGTTCCAGATAGGCAGCAAACTGCTAATGATGCAGCTGAAGCAGGTCAGCCACCCACGGGCGTTTCTGGTACATCGCTACAACGGCCAGGAGATTACCAATGAAATTCTTCGATCCCTGGTGGCCTTCTGCTTTTTCTATGGTTTGCTGATCGCCCTGATGACCATAGTGCTGTCCGCCATAGGGCTGGATATCGTCACCAGTCTCACTGGTTCAATTACCGCAGTCAGCAATGTTGGCCCTGGTTTCGGCAATGTTATTGGCCCGGCAGGTAATTTCCTGCCCCTGCCAGATGCTGCCAAATGGTTGCTCAGTTTTGGCATGTTGATGGGGCGGCTGGAAATTATTACAGTTCTGGTTTTACTGACCCCTTCTTTCTGGAGAAACTGATAAAGTAAGGGGCTTTATCCCATGCTGTTATAGTCACATTCTGGAATACATGAAGTCTGCCATGGAATATCAGCTGCCCCTCTGGCTGTCACAGGCCCGTCAGCACCACCACCGTCTGCCTATGGTCTGGTCGGGGGAAAACGCGTGGCTTCAGCAACGATTGCTGACGCTAGCTGATATTCAGGGTAGCGAAGACTGGGAACCATTGCTCTGGAGTAACCGCACTGACTGGCCATTGCCCGCCAACGCCTGGAAAAAAGCCTCCCAACTTCTGGGACAGACTATCGACTACCTGATTCTGGACCTGACCGAAGATATTCCCGCTGCTGCCCTCGGTCTTGTTACCGGAGCACTGGCCGGCGGTGGACTGCTTATCCTTCTCTGTCCATCAGAGCTGCATTGGAATAAATACTCACCATTTTTACAAAGAGCTGGTTCTGTACTTCCTCAATCGGATATAGCGTTCTGGAAGCAGGGGGGGCCATTCCCGGCCTTCCAAAGTAAACGCCCTTCTTCAGAACCGGTACAGGACTTGCCCGAATCCGGCCCCTGGCTCACCCAGGACCAGGCTCTGGCAGTGCAGGCCATCGAAAGGGTTATGCTGGGCCACCGTCGTCGTCCACTGGTGCTGACCGCTGACCGGGGTCGGGGGAAATCCGCGGCTCTGGGCATTGCCGCCGCCCGGCTGATGCGACAGCGCCCGGTACGCATCCTGGTCACAGCCCCTTCCCGGCAGGCGACAGACACCCTGTTTTTCCATGCCGGAGAACTTCTTCCTGAAAGCAAAAAAGCCGAAGGTCATATCACCCTGCCCCATAACAACGGATTGAGTGAACTGGCATTTATCGCCCCCGATGAGCTTGCTCGGACAGCACCGGAAGCTGCTTTTGTTCTGGTAGATGAAGCCGCTGCTATTCCGGCACCCCTGCTGGAAAAGCTGCTGCGCCAGCATTCCCGTATTGTCTTTGCCAGCACCATCCATGGTTATGAAGGTACCGGGCGCGGGTTTGCTATTCGTTTCCAGAAAACCCTGAAACATATCACCCCCAAATGGCGCAGGTGCCGTATGCAACAGCCCATACGCTGGGCCAACAATGATCCTCTGGAAAAGCTGCTGGCGGATCTTCTTCTCCTCAATGCCGAACCTGCCGACGATAAGCACATACAGTCCGCCAACCCGGATAATGTCAGTTTTCAAACTGTGACAGGTGCTGAACTGCTCAGAGAACCTACGCTGCTTACCGAAATCTTTGGCCTGCTGATCCTGGCTCATTACCAGACCAGTCCAGATGATTTGCGGCAGATACTCGACCGAAATGATTTACTTATTGGCTTACTGGAATATAAGAAGTCTGTCGTCTCTGTTGCCCTGATCAGCCGGGAAGGGGGTTTTGATCAAGCCGTGACTGAAGCCATCTGGCTGGGCCAGCGTCGCCCAAAGGGCCACCTGCTGCCACAAACCCTTTCTGCCCATGCCGGTTTTAAACAGGCTGCTGGTATGATGATGGGGCGAATTATGCGTATAGCCGTTCACCCTGCCGTACAGGGGCGGGGACTTGGCCAACTGTTAATCCGTTCCCTTCATTCCCCCTGTCTTGATCGGGGAATGAAATTACTGGGCAGCAATTTTGGCGTAACCGCGGATCTGCTCAGTTTTTGGCACAGCTGTAAAATGCTCCCGGTTCATATTGGCGCTACCCGCAACAACGCCAGCGGTTGTTACAGCGCAGTTGTTATTATGGGACTGACTACAGAAGGCAGGTATTTCGCGCAAAACCTCCAGGAGCGCTTCCGAAAAATGCTGCCCTTGCTAGCCACTGATGGCCTTGAGACTATGGAAGCCCATATTCTGCTTTCCCTGATAACTTGCGCCAACAGCGCCCCACAAAAAACAACCCAACCTTCCCCTAATGAGGAATGGCTGCAGCGCCTCACAGGGTTCAGCAAAGGTTTATTCAGTTACCAGAGTTGTTTGCCGGAGCTGCACTGGCTGGCGCAATACCAGCTTCCTGTTAGCAGAAAACAGCTGTCTTTAGAGCAACAACAGGTGATAACAATGAAAGTGTTGCAGGCTCACAGATGGAGCAGGGTGGCACAGGCCACAGGGCTGACAGGAAAAAAAGCCGTGGAACAGACTCTGGCCAGGGCTGTCGGTATACTGTTGAAGCAGTGATAACAGCTTCTGCATACAAGCTCCCCCTAAATATCCGTACATATTTCCCGTGCCGGGGTATCGCTGCCGGCCTGCCTGGAAATCAGTGACGGGTTACCGTTTTTACCCTGCTGCCTGTCCCGACTGAAGAACCCTCCCTGTTGTTCAGCCCCCGAGCTTTTTTCGGTTCTGCACCACCTGCCTGGCTAATGCGTCTTCAATACTATAAATCATGCTCTCCACACCTTCCGGATGACTGGCCCCGGCGGCGTAATGCCAGTAAAGCTCAGCGCGATCCTGGTATTTTTTGGCATCCAGGCGCATCAGTGACTGGGCATAACCGTTATAAAGTTCGGGATAAGGAGCGTCACCCAAGAGTTTCAGGGCATAATCAAAACGATCAGGCACTGCCTTTTCAAAACCTGCGCGGTTACCGAGATGATCGGTTATCCGACGGCCAAACAATATGCGCCCGGCCCGGCCATCCGCATAGATAGCCGCATAACTGGCGGCAATAACAGCCTGGGGGCCGGCGCAGTCCCGCATCAGGGATTCAATAACAGCGCCTTTCTCAAACAGGTTGTAGGCTATATCCTTTTTCGCTTTCAGGCCGCTGATTCCACTCCATTTGGACTTCATAATCTCACCATAACGCCCCTGGGCATAATACTGCCAGTAGCGGATATGGGGAATAAACTTCACTCCCTGTGCATCCAGCAGCTCAATCTCCGCCTGCAGGTTATCCGCCACATCCTTCAACAACATAGTGCGCTCGGCATACTCCACATCCCCTGAAGGTTCCGGGGACAGATACAGGGCATAGATAACCTGAGTACGATAGGCAGCATATTTTCCGTCAATGGTATCCAGCACCAGTCCCCTGCGACGGGCATCACGAAAATTCCCCTGGAAATGGCTGCGCCAGGCGTCCTGGAGATAGGCGACCATTTTCTCCAGAGCAGCCGGATTTAAACTGGCTTCCAGTCCTTCACCCGGATGTTCTTTCACTGCCAGTTTCAGCTTTTTCAACACATATTCTTCACCAGCCTTGGTGGACAACAGCTGGCTGCGGAAAAGTGCCATATCCGGGAAAGGATCCCGGGCCGAACGCATCATACGGGGCCACTCTTTTCGCAGGTTCTCACCACTCAGATCCTGTCGGAACAGATTATCCGGATAAGGCACCGGGTTCCATTTCAGCTCCGGATGCGTGCTCTTGTCCGCCAGCAGTTCACCCGCCCCCACGGCTAAAGCCGAGAACAGCAGAACCTTTACCAGTGCGATACATTTTTTCATGAGTTCACCTGCAATATTGCAAAACGTCAGATCCTGACTGTCAGCTGCATGGCCAGGGCATGGGCGTGCATATCCCGATAGCGGGCCGTCAGGCTGCCCGGGTCTTCAAACATACGGGTATCCGGGTCAGTGCCCTGGGGTTCACCATTCACCTTGTAGTTCACATCAAAAATCCTGAAAGACTTCATGTGCATATAGCCATAAGCGACATCAACAGCGTACTGTTCATTGAACCTGTAGCCGGCACCAAATGTCAGCCACTGGCGGTCATTATCGGGAATCCTGGCGGAACGGGTAGCATTGGTGGTGGGGGAGTTATCATGGCTGTACCCTGTCCTCAGCTCCAATTTTTCACTATAACGCCACCTGCCACCCAGGGAGAGGGTCCAGACATCGGACCAGTTCTGGGGAACCTTGGCCAGAACATGCTGGCGGGGAGCGCCATTGCTGACACTGACGATATCCGACGCTGGTCCGCCTTTACTGGTAATTTCGAGATTTTTAAATCGACTCCAACGGGTCCAGACAGCTCCCGCCAACAGGGTAAATTCCGGGTCAATATCCCAGGACAGGCTCAGCTCAACATGTTCAGGAAATTTGATTCGGCTTTTTACATTTTCCTTTACTGTACCGGGACGGCGCTGCCAGAGGTATTCTGCGGCCATCTCCGCTTCCGGAATGGGTTCCGGATAAGCACTGTCAGGACGAAACTGTTGCAGGATAGTTTCCAGGCCAGCGATACCCGTCGCCCGCATATGACCTTCAAACCTGATGCTGGTTGGAGAGTGGTAGGCAATTCCGGCGACAAGACTGTCAACAGGATGCCACTGTAAACCCAGGGTCGCGCCAAATCCGATTCCCCTGGTATCAACGGATGCGACGGCATCCGTAGGAGCCGCAGCCCAGGAGTTCAGGTAACGGACCATATCCATCATCCCAACCGATACCCACATACCGGCCCCCACAGCCAGCTCCGGATTCACTCGCCAGGACAGGGTTGGCTGCAGGTTGACTACCTTCACGCTGCTGCCTGCAGCCTGATAACGGAAAGGGGACTCCACAGGATATTTGACTTCACCACCAAAAGCACCGTAAATCCCCACCCCGGCCCACAGATCGTCCATAACCGGCTGGGCGTAGTAAAGAGCAGGCACAAGGCCGGGTTTGAGGAAATCATCAACGGACTTCGACTCGAAGTAGCAAAGAATATTCTGCTCTTCCATATAGTCACAGGGGCGATAGTCTCCGGACCAGCCGAAGTAGCTGCTGTAATCATCAGTATCCAGAGTGTCATTTCGGTAGGGACTCTTATAAGTACCTTCAGCCTTACCTCCGGGAATTACACCAAAGCCTCCCAGAACAAATTGTCTCTTCCCCAGAAAAGCCATACCTGCAGGATTGGCGCTGATAACGGTAGCATCACTGCGATTTACACCTCTCCCGGCGTTTGCCGAACCGAAAGAGGAAATAGACTGGAAATCCGTCAGAGCCAGCCCTCCACCATAAAGGGAGAAAGACAGCCCTAGTAACACTCCCCCACACAGCGTACCCTCAAATAACACGCCCCTAAATAACAGCCCCGCATCCGACAGCACCCGAAAAAAACGACTGGCCATGGTTGCGCACCTATTCCACATACACCCCTCCTTCCCGCTGTTCTTGGTTATATCAGGCTGTTCTTCGTGGGAGTGATATATAGCTCTCTATAGGAAGTGCTGCCGAAAATAAAAGGTACTATCGTTCAAGAAAAGAGCGTTCAAGAAAAGAGATTTAGAGAAAGGCCATAATTAACGGGAAACGGGAAACGGGAAACGGGAAACGGGAAATAAAGAGAGGCGCCATATATAAAGGCGGAGAAAATATAAAGGCGGAGAACGCTCCGCCTTTACGCAATCAGACAAATTAACTCTGTAGAGGAACAACAGGTGTCTGGCACTGCACATCGGCATTCTGCCCCCGGTGCCGGAGCAGATGATCCATCAGGGTAATGACCATCATCGCTTCAGCGATTGGCGTTGCCCTAATACCGACACAAGGATCATGACGGCCTTTGGTCACCACCTCAACAGGATTGCCCTGGACATCAATGGAACGTCCGGGAATCAACAGGCTGGACGTCGGTTTCAGGGCGATACTGGCACGGATGGTCTGACCGGAAGATATACCCCCAAGAATGCCGCCAGCATTATTGGATAAAAATCCTTCGGGGGTTATCTCATCCCGGTGTTCACTGCCCTTCTGGGCGACAGAGGCAAAGCCTGCACCTATCTCTACACCCTTCACTGCGTTAATGCTCATCAAGGCGTGGGCCAGATCGGCGTCCAGGCGGTCAAACACCGGCTCACCCAGGCCGGGCATTACGCCGGTGGCTTCCACGGTAATCCGCGCGCCGATGGAATCCCCCTGCTTACGCAGACCGTTGACCAGATCTTCCATAGCCTTGACTTTACCGGCATCGGGGCAGAAGAAAGGATTGTTATTCACTTCATTCCAGTCAAAGTTGTCAATGCGGATGTCACCCATCTGCTCCAGATAGCCCCGCACCTGAATACCCTGCCGGGTCAGATATTTTCTGGCAATGGCTCCCGCCGCTACCCGCATGGCCGTTTCCCGGGCAGATGAACGGCCACCGCCCCGGTAATCCCGGAAACCATATTTCTGGTTATAGGTGTAATCAGCGTGGGCAGGACGGAAGTTATCTTTAATATCAGAGTAATCTTTCGAGCGCTGGTCAGTGTTCTCTATCAGCAGACCGATGGGGGTGCCTGTGGTCTTCCCCTCAAAAACACCAGACAGGATACGTACTGCATCAGGCTCCCGGCGCTGGGTAGTGTAGCGGGATGTACCCGGCTTACGGCGGTCAAGATCCTTCTGCAGATCTTCTTCGGTCAGCCCCAGCCCGGGAGGACAGCCATCAACAATGCATCCGAGGGCCAGGCCATGGCTTTCTCCGAAAGTAGTGACCGTAAACAGTTTACCTATTGTGTTTCCTGCCATAATGCTCCGCCGACAATTATTTTCCGACCCGAAGACCAAATCTTTGCTTTATTCAAGTTCCGCTGTATCCGGCGGATTATACCCGGCCAGATTCTCAACGCCACATATCCCTTTGTACACAGAATAGCCGGACAGCTATCCGGCCAGTAAAAACGTATGACCGTAGAATTGAGCAGCAAAGCCGACAAAGCGCTTTTTTGCAAAAGGCTGCTTTAAAAATTGTCCTGATACAGATCAAGGTCACTGGCGGTCATCAGGCAGACACCATGACCGCCCTGCTCAAACTCAAGCCAGGTAAACGGCACTTCAGGGAAAGCCTCATCCAGGGCGTAACAGCTGTTGCCTACTTCCATCACCAGCAGGCCATCATCCGTCAGCCAGTCTCTTGCCTCCCGAAGAATCCGGCGGGCCAGATCAAGACCGTCATCTCCGGCTTCCAGTCCCAGGGCCGGTTCATGATGATATTCTTCCGGAAGATCAGTCATATCCTCAGCATCTACATAGGGAGGATTGGTGACCATTATCTGGTAACGGGGCCTGTCATTCCGATTCTGCAGGGCCGAAAACAGGTTTGACTCAACCGTTTCCACCCTGTCCCAGAGTTCATAGCGGTCAATATTGATTCGAGCCACCTCAAGGGCATCCGGGGAGAGGTCGATAAGATCAACCCGGGCCTCGGGGAAGCTCTGGGCGCAGGCAATGCCGATACAGCCGGAGCCAGTGCACAGATCCATGATTCTCTCGACCCTTGCATCCCCCAGCCAGGGTTGAAAACCGTTCTCAATTAACTCTGCCACCGGAGAACGGGGAACCAGCACCCGTTCGTCCACATAAAACGGCAGCCCCGCAAACCAGGAGATGTTGAGCAGATAGGCTGTCGGTACCCGCTCCTCAATACGACGGTGTACCAGGGTTTTCAGGCGTTCAGCTTCCGTCGGTGTTATACGGCTGGAATAGAACGCAGGATCAAAGTTCCAGGGCAGCTCCAACGCCTGCAAAACCAGATGACAGGCTTCATCCCAGCTGTTATCGCTGCCATGGCCATAAAACAGTTCATGCTCATTAAAACGGCTGTAAGTCCAGCGCAGCCAGTCACCGATGGTCTGCAGACCTGTGATGTCAGAAAGTGTCTCTGTGAGATGTCCGGGCATTAATCAATCCTTGCTTGCCGAACCGGCGGCTGCTCCCGGTGGGAGTGGCCAGAGTTCAGGGGTAAAAATGCGGGCGCAGATTCTAACAGGGAGCTATTGTAGCCGCTAATAACTATCATCAGAATCTGCCCATAATTTTTCCAACCCTTCTAAGGTGGTAGCTTGAGTTTCACTGAAATATTTCTGCGTGTTCTGTTTCTCCTCTGTGTGTCTGTGGCGGGGTTCTTCATAGGTCGAAAGCTTAAGGTAAACCAAAAAGACATATCGTCTCTTTTGGTTTACCTCATCTCACCCGCTGTGATTTTTGTGGCGGTGCTGGAAGCCCCGGAAGGTTACAGCTATTTTTCATTCACAGTGGGGGCATTCCTGTTGTGCTCAGCCGTTTCCTTGATCGCGTTAGTGGTGGGGAGATCTATCTGGAAAGACAGTACCGCTTATCTGTTCGCATTTTGCGGCGGTACGGGTAATACGGGATTCTTTGGGCTTCCCTTGGCTATAGCCCTGTTTGACCTGACGGGAGCGGCCCTGGCGGCCTTTATCATATTGGGTGTAAACCTGTATGAGTTCTCTTTGGGTTACTTTCTGACCGCCCGGGGAGTGGGGACTGTCAAAGACAGCTTGAGGCGTATGTCTAGGCTGCCAATCCTCTATGCATTCTTTTTGGTAATACTTCTTCAGCAGCTGGAGGTGGATGTTGGCGATATTTTCATATCGGGGCTGAGTAATTTTAAAGGCGCCTATACTGTCCTGGGTATGTTGGTTATTGGCATTACACTAAGCCATATCAAGAAGCTCGAAATAGATTGGACGTACTTAATCGCTTCGCTTTCCTGGAAATTCCTTGTTTGGCCTGCCATTGGACTTTGCGTGATTTGGTTTGCCCCCTTTGAACTGAGTGCGACGGAACAAGCCATGATTATGTTGATGACCGCTGTTCCTATGGCGGGCAATGTAGTCATCATCGCGAATCAACTCGATGTTCACCCGGAGAAAGCTGCGACAGCTGTCATGGCGAGCACAGTACTTTCCTTGATCAGTGTGCCGCTGTTCATTGGGTTGGCATGAGTGTTAACCCCCTTAATTTTGAATAACTCGGCGGGCGGAAGCGTTGGCAATTGAGAGGGCGTCAGTTCTGCGTAGCAGAATGAGCGAATAGCGAACCCGGAAATGAGCGTATAACGCCTTCAGTCTCACCAGGCTTATACGCTATGGGGCCTGATTCAGCCAAAGAAATGTGTTAACGCTTCATGTCTTCCGGCCAGTATGAAAGATATAAAGTACAAGCCATTTAAACGCCCATGAGCTGACAGTAGCCCAGTACTTACTTTTGACGTTGAAACCTTTTCTATAGAACCCGTAAATCTATTTCCTGGATCATAGCTCACACTCTATTCATCAACGGAGGGTTTTGGGTGCCCGACAAGCAGGAGAACTCGGCACCGGAAATCTATGAAACATGTTATGCAACAGTGCTATTGGTGTCTCAATAGCGCCACCATGCCTAGGTCACCGCGATCAGCGGGGTATGAGCCACTCCTAGACTGATGGTGCTAGACAAACTGAATGCTAACGAAGCCCAGACTCGCCTGATAACGGACCACCACCAAAATACAGTTTGACTCTTGCCCCGGAATCAAGAAGATACAGACTTTAACTCCGAAGACAGCAATTCTCCCGGCCCTTTATGGTAAACGACGACGATAAAGAGCTGCTGGCCAGAGAGATGGCCGGCGTTCGCCCCCTGAAACAGAACAAGGCTGATACCTGCGTGCCGGTCAAAGAGGTGCCGGAATTTACCCTGCGCCTGCGCCGCCGACAGGCCACCACAGAAAACACCCTGCAGAAAGACGGACTGTCTGATACCCATATCGTGGCTATCGCCCCCGAGGAATATATTGAGCATATCAAGCCGGGCCAGCAGCATAACCGTCTGCGTCGTCTGCGCCAGGGACAGATTACGGTGGAATACAACCTGGACCTGCATGGCTTTAACTTTGAAGATGCCCGGGACATGCTGATGCGCTTTATCAGCTTCTGTCGAAAAAACCACTACACCTGCGTACGGGTTGTCCATGGCAAATCCCACGCCTCATGGGGACGTCAGGAAACCATGAAAAGCTACGTCAATACCTGGCTGAAACAGATACCGGCAGTGCAGGGATTTGCCTCCTGCCTGCCGGTGGATGGGGGAAGCGGTGCCGTCTATGTATTACTGAGCAGGCTGCGCTAACAGCCTGAATCACTCCTTAAGCCACAGGTCTTTCAGATAATAAAAGAAATTCTGCTCCGGCCGGGGAAAGCCCTGCACCCGGTCACTGACCAGGCGGCTGTCAACCGAATAAAACATGGGAATGGCCGGCATATCCTCAGCCAGGATCCATTCTGCCTGCTGCAGGGCCTGACTGCGCCGGTTGACGTCATTATCGTAACAGGCCAGGTCAACCTGCCGGTCAAACTCAGGATTACTGTAGAATCCCTGGTTCGCGGGTGTGGAAGACTGGAACAGGGGGTAAACAAAGCAGGCAATCGGATGCCCCATCACCCAGCTCATCCGCAGCATTTCAAAGTGTCCGGCACTGGCCTCTGCTTCAAGGGCGTTCCACTCAATATTCCTCAGACTTACGCTTACCCCCAGATGGCGCTTCCACATATCAGCCATTGCCAGAGCTATCTGCCGGTGAGCATCAAGGGTGTTATAAAGAATCTCCACTTTCAAAGGATTGTCGGAACTGAACCCGGCTTCCCGGTAAAGCCTCTTTGCCAGTTCTACCCTTTGCTCCAGGGTCATGGTGACCATGGGAACATTATCTGGCATGCCTTTGCCCAGACTTGCCGGGAGAGCAAATGTTGTTGCCGGAATCTGGCCAAGACCAATCACTTTTTCGGTAATTAATTTCCGATCCACAACATAAGACAGTGCCTGTCTGACTCGTTTATCCTGAAATTTCTTTTGCTTCAGGTTAAAGATATAAAAATACAAAGAGGGTCTGCGGTTGATCTTTAATTTCGGGCCAAAACGCTGCTTCAGCCATTGACCTTTCCCCGTGGGAACTGTGGCCGTCATATCCAGCTGGCCCCTTTCAAACAGTTTCAGCTCTGTCTCCGCCGCCAGGGGGAAAAAAACCACCTTCTCAATACGTACATTATCCGCATCCCGGTATTGGGGATTACGGCTCAGTTCCAGGCGCTCATTGATATGCCAGGAAGTGGGGATATAAGGACCATTCACAACCATCTGCCCGATTCTGGCCCACTGCTTACCATATTTTTTCACCGTAGGCCGGTGCAGCGGATAAGAAGCCGTAAACGCATACGGGGCATGGCTTACGGGAATACTGATCTCTACAACCAGCGTCCGCTGATCCGGTGCATAAACCCCCAGTTTTTCCGGTGGCAGCTCACCGGTAATCACCTTGTCAATGTTAACAATTTTCAGCATTTTCAAGTCATTAGCATGGTGAAAACCATTGGCAGGATCAGCCTGATAACGAAAGGCTGCGACAAAATCCTCCGCCACCAGAGTCTCACCATTGCTCCAGTGCAACCCCTGGCGCAGGGTGAATACAAAACGTTTACCGTCGTTTTCTATACGCCAGCTCTCCGCCTGACCGGGGATAACCTCACTGTCGGCATTTGTCAGCAGAAGGGATTCATAGATATTCCGGGCAATAACCGCACTGTCCTCCGTGGCCACCTGAAAGGGATTCAGGGTATGGGGATCAGACAGGTTACCAATCCGAAGAGTGTTATCCGGTGTCCGGGCCACCGCCCTGCTGCCTGATAACAGCACAGTACTTAAAAGAGCAACACCCAGCAGCCCAGAAATGGCCCCGATATTCAGAAAGAATCGCATCTTCACTTTTTATACTCAGCTTCGTAGAGGGTCAGGGCCTTCTCAGTGACCAGTCGCCCAACCTGTATCATCTCTTCCGCCTTGTGAAACTCATAAAACCGGCACTGCTGCCGGGAGACAGAGATTAAAATATCCGGCTCATAACCGGCTATTTTGTAGCGGGCCAGGGACTCCTGCATCACTTCCAGAGACTGGTTAAACATATCCAGCATGCCAGTCTTCACCGTCTGTTCTTCACACTCGGAGGCTCCGTCCAGATAATTACGAATCCGGCCCCGGAGTTTATGAATCCATCTTTCCATCATGCGGTACTGACGACTGCTGCCAGGGGCTTCACAATGCATGGTCGTTGCCTCTACATCGGAATTCAGGTCAACGGCGATAATCAGGTCGGAATGGGCCGCCACCGTCGGAGCGATAGGCAAAGGGTTGAGTACCCCTCCGTCCACCAGCGTGCGTCCATTGTAGTGAACCGGGGTAAAAAGACTGGGAATCGCAATGGAGGCCCGAATGGCCTGCAGCAGATCACCATCCTGGAACCAGATTTCCTTGCGGGTATCCAGGTCTGTAGCAACAGCGGTGAACAGAATATCCAGGTCTTCAATCTGCACGTCCTGAACCAGCTCAGCTATCACTTCAAAAACCTTGCCGCCACGGATAATGCCCGGATGGCGGAAGGAGAGATCCAGAAGCCGAATCACATCCATATAATTCAACTCTTTCACCCAGTCCCGGTAACAGCCCAGCCTGCCTGCACAGAACAGTCCACCAATCAGGGCACCCATGGAACTGCCAGCCACACACTGGATGTTATACCCCTGTGCCAGAAGCTCTTCAATCACGCCAATATGGGCGTAGCCCCGGGCACCACCGCTGCCAAGTACCAGGGAAACTGTCTGAGCCATAGTCCTGCTCCTGTCAATATCTGACAGAAGTTATCGGCAGCCTGTACGGGAGAATAATGGAACGGAGAGCTATTAAATCAGGGCAAAGAAATTTCACGGAAACGGTCAACCATGGCATACACCCGGCGATTGCCCCGTTTGATGGTGTAGATCACATAATATTCCTGCCCGTCGGCCTGTTTGCGGGAGCCCAGGAAGTAATGCTGGTCACGGTCGTGACCATAAAGACTGGCCACCCGGAATACGGAATTCGCCCACATATTACTCGGGCCGCAGTCTCGCCCGGAACATGAAAAGTCCTCCTTAACTCCCTGTTCCTTCAACTTTTTCACCAGAAATTCATAAGCGTCATCACTGCCATGGCCTGATGGCAGTTGATACAACCGCCGCTCCAGCTGGCCACTCAGCCAGCGCTCTTTATCCGCCCGTATCTCTCCGTTTACCTTTTTGATACGGCTGCTGATCAGCGGGTAGTTTCTCGCTTTCAGCGACTCGGACAACTCCAGTCGGGCATTGGGGTAACGGACCGCTGAAAGCGCATCCCCTGTTTCTTCAGCAGAAATCCAGGGGGAAAAAAGAAACACAGACAGAAAACTGCAAACCAGTTGAAAGCGCCAATTCCTGAATGTCACACAACTCATCCTGTTTCCGGTTACAAAACGTGATCCAGATGTTCCTGAATCTCCCTGGCCACCTGCCCGGCCTGGGCTTCAAGGTGCAGATGGTGTTCGCCATCCAGCAGCTTCACGGTTATATGCTCAATTACATCCCTGTCGTTGTCCAATACCGAGGCCAGCATCCCGGAACGAGCCGCCACCAGCAGCGCCGGAGCCTGGATGGCGGCTATGATAGTTTTCGCCTGCTCAAAAGTCAGGCGGATGACACTGGGAGCCATCAACCGGGCATCGGTGCGCCAGACCCAATGTGCATTTTCCTGCTTCAATCCACGGCGGACAATAATCTCTGCCGCTTCCGGGGTGATTTTCCCAAAACCCAGCTGACGGGCCTTGACCGCCATGGCGATGGAAGGAAAACGGCTCTTCCGGCTGCTGTCGGACCGGGAGCGATAGAGCATAGCCTTACGCAACTGCTTCACTACGCTATCAGTAGCGGGCACCGGCCACAGGCCATCAATAAGACTCAGAGACGCCACCCGCTCCGGCACTGTGGCCGCGATAGCCGCGGAGATAATGGCCCCCATGGAGTGTCCCAGCAGATGAATTTTCTCCAGCCCCAGTTCATCGGCAATGCCCAGAACATCGGGAATATTCGACCAGACGGGATAATCCGCGCCAACACCCCGGTGATCAGACAAACCGTGGCCGGCCAGGTCAAGGGCGATGACCCGCACATTGTTTAACAATGGTGCCAAACGGGTAAAAGTTGCGGCATTGTCCATCCAGCCATGAAGAGCCAGAACAACAGGAGCATCTTCCTGCCCCCAGGCAAGTGCCGCGAAGTTCATATCCCGAACCGTAAAAGTTAACTCCCGGGGCGTATCTGTTGTTTGTTCACTCATCCTGCTTTCTGCACCGCCATTGTTAAACGGGAAACACAGACCAGCCTGTCGTCTTCATCAACAATATTAATTTCCCAGACCTGAGTCGTGCGGCCAATATGAACAGTCTTCGCCCTGCCTGTTACCAGACCGCTGCTGGAGGAACGGACATGATTGGCATTGATATCCAGCCCGACGCAGTAATAGCCATGATCCACCGCCATATTGGCCGCGACACTGCCCAGGCTTTCCGCCAGGGAGACACTGGCTCCACCATGAAGCAGACGCATCGGCTGTACAGTCCGGTCATCAACGGGCATGGTACCGGACAGGCCGTCATCGTGAATCTCTGTCAGAACAATACCGAGGCTATTAAGGAGGGTATTTTTGCAGCCTGCGTTCAGGGCTTCGAGGGTAAATTCACGCTTCCAGATACTCACACTGCTCTCTCTTGTGTTTTTTACGACAGTATCAGGAGAGTACCTGAGCCATGGCTGGTGTACAATTCTACCGGTTGTTTACAACCTTTACCGCAACCACGGGTTTGCGCACAAGAAAGGTCAGCCCTCCCGCCAGGGCAACCCCTAAGGGAATAATCAACAGCGCCTGACGGTAATCTTCAATGCAGACCTCTGTAGATATACCAATCATCCAGCCTATTAACGGTTGATAAATCAAAGCGCCCACCATAACGCTGATAGCATTGGTCAGGGATAAACCTATGGAGAGCTGTTCACCGGAAAACCAGTGTCTCATGAGAATAAACGGCAAAATATACGACGACGCACACAAGCCAAGAAGGAACATGGCCGGATAATAGAGAGGAACCGGCAACATCCCGAAAAGAATTACCAGCAGCAACACAATCGTCAACAGACTGGCCACGACCATTGTCAGCCGGATATCCATACGATGATCCCCGTACCACCCCAGCAGCGGCGCGCCAGCAGCCGCGCCGATAAACACAAGTCCGACAATATTGCCGGCCATCCCCTGACACAGGGGATCAAGGTCAAGAAACGGAATCGCCCAGAGGGCAGCGAAAGCATTCATTACAGCAAACATCAGCCCGCTGTAAATAGCCACCAGCCAGACATTCGGGTTAGCCATAATCGCTTTCCAGGCCTTCTCCGCACAGGAGTTATGGGCCGTTTTCCTGCCCAGCCAACCTGGCATCACCACCATCACCAGGGCAGAAAGAGTCAGGGAGATCATGGCAAATCCTTCAAGGGTGCCCTGCCAACCCCTTATAAGAATGCTGTCTGGTATCAGGAAATCACCAAACGCCGCCCCCACCATACCACTGACCTCCATTCCCGCCGCCAGAAGACCAAACAGATAGCCTGGGCAGGCTCTTTCCACAGTACTGAGAAAACAGATAATAATGGGAGCTGAACCGATACCCAGAACCAGGCGTCCAGCCATTAACTGGAAGGAAGTATCCGCTGTTGCCTGCAACAGACAGCCAATACTGATCACAATACCTGAACACACCAGCAATACACGTGGACCCACCAGCGACAACAGTCTGCCGGACGGCACCTGCAAAAAAACATAAGGGTAAAAAAACAGGGAGGAAAGAATGCCAATGCCCGCCTCCGTTAAACCAATATCAGCCTTGATTTCCGGGACCATCAGACTGATAGAACCCTGCAGCACAAACTGAAGGGCCACAAACAAACCCACCAGTACATAAACAGCGATATTTCTCACCAGAGAGCGAACGGGCTCCGGGGATGGACAGGGTGCGATCTCCTGCATTATCAGGCCTCCCGGAAAACCAAAGATGCCAGCAGTGCCATAGCCGCCAGTACCAGCAAAGGAGCAAAGGCAACCTGATAATCCACCAGGGATAGCCCGGAAGATACAGCTCTCATGTCAAGAATACTGCCCAGCAGAGGCTGAAAAATCTGACCGGCTACCAGAAGACAGGCATTAATAAAGGCCAGGGCCGTGCCCAGGCCTGCTCTGGGCAGGGCACGCTTCGGCGCGACAAACGCAAGTCCGTAACAGCCCATGGCCAGCCCCGCAAGAAACAACAGCCCCGCCATCACCACCATGGCCACCGGCAGATAGATAATGGCCAGCAACAGCACCAGGGAAAGTCCAGAGCCGATCACCATGCTGCTCTTGCAGCCACCGTGCCGGGAGACAATCCACCCAGCCAGGAGAGTTCCCAGAGCAACCCCGACAAAAAACAGTGTCATGCCATCCGAGGCGAAATCACGACACTTGGGGTAGAGGCACTCCAGAAAGGACATTCCCCACATCATCCCGAAAATACTTACCAGCCCATAAAGACCAAAACCGTAGGTAGCGCTCAACCATACCTCCACGGAACCAAGTACCTGCAACAGCCCGCTCCGGAGAGATGTTGTTTCCCGGGCCACCTGCGGGCATACACTGCCCGCAGGTCTGTTGGCCACAAAGACATACACCGCAAGGATAAGGGCCACACCCGACAGTGAGATAGACATCATCGCCCCCCGCCAGCCCATGGCATCGGTCAACTCTGGCACCATGCCACCACACACCGCGCCACCGAGCATGGAGGCCA
Organism: Parendozoicomonas sp. 209JJ7-1; assembly: GCF_058147085.1. Lineage (NCBI taxonomy): Bacteria > Pseudomonadati > Pseudomonadota > Gammaproteobacteria > Oceanospirillales > Endozoicomonadaceae > Parendozoicomonas > Parendozoicomonas sp. 209JJ7-1. The sequence goes on from NZ_JBYVJU010000011.1 coordinate 27,606, forward strand.
TTTCTATAATTCCGACGACAAAAGGAAATGCACGGGGAGGAAACCAGGCCGCGGCCAGACACAGGGAACCCACCACAGCCGTAGCGCTGCCGGACCCTGTCAGCATACGGGCAGCTACCGCCTCTCCCAGAGTACTGGCCTCGCCAAACAGGTAATTGCCAACCACCATGCAAATCAACCCCGCCAGGAAACAGCGACGTACGCCATAACGGTCCACCAGCCAGCCGGCCGGAACCTGCAACAGGATATAGGAATACAGCAGCGAGCTGGCCACAATCCCTGTTTCCGCACGGTTCAGGGACAGGTCATCCATCAGTTCAGTCACCATAAACCCGGGTATGGCTTGCAGGAAGAACTGGTACAGGCAGAACAGCCCGGCCACAAACATAATCAGGCAGCCACGGATACTGACTGGATTCGCATTGTCCATACCATAGCCTCCCCATGTTTACGGGCTTTTCTGAACAGCCATGCTTTTCTTAAAAGTCATGCATTGAAAAACCCTGAACAGGGCCAGATTCCCCGCCAGGGCGTATTGTTAGATAGATTCAGGAGAAAGGGACTGAAGTATAGAAAGCGATCCCTGCTCCTGCTGTCGAGTTCACGGTATTATTTTCCCGTACCGCACCGGACACCACCCGACACCACAGGTATGACTATACCGATGGGAAAAGGGTTCCAGAATTAGACGAAAGTTAGTGAAAATGACCTTTCCGGAAAGCCTTACAGGCTCTCCGGCACAGGTTTCAGATAGATAACAGATCAAAAAGTTTAAAAGAAGGGTCAGGGTGTCCAGGTTCGGCTCAAAGTAGCCATACCCGCCCCGGGAATGTCCATATCCAGTTCAATGGCCATGGCGGTACGGAAAGCCGGGCCACCAGCATTGACACCATCGGTCAGCAGTCCGGTCAACCGGCTTACCAGGGGCATATGGGAAACCATCAGCCAGCAACCATCCTCCGGCAGATGATTCACCGTACTCTCTGGTGCTTCATCCGGAGTAATACAGCATGAAGTGGTAATCTCGGGGCCGGATATTATCTCCCGTACAATCTCAGCGGTTTGCTGGGCCCGCAGGTAAGGGCTGGCAAGAATACCGGTTATGGGAGGAAGGGGTAGACCATGACCACTCCCCCGAAGAGCCGTTGCCAGCCGCTGCGCAACAGCCCGAGTCTCCCGCTGACCTTTCTCACTAAGGCTGCGATCAGCGTCAGTGGCTGCCACAGGCACAGCCTGGCCGTGGCGCATCACCAGCAGTTTCATCAGTCACGGGACTCCTGGTCAGAAATTTCCCCATGATCCGCTGCAGGCCAGTCCGAGAACGGGAATGGTTTCACTTCACTGTTAAAGGTCAGGAAACGGGCTAATTGGTACAAATAACGGGTCAGCCCCAAAGAAAACTCCTGCAGGTTCAGGTTAGGCTGCCCGGTCAGCAGGCTCAGCACAGCCTGGACCACGGCAATCAAAAGAACCAGCGAAATTACTACATAACCGGCGACCCAGAACAGCAACATATAAAGAATACGGAACCAGATTGATTCTGACAGCAGGTTACTCTTCAGTTTTTGGTTATCCATAGTGCGTTCCTTTCTCCATTAAAAGAAGCCTCTGAAGGCTGGCACTCTGCTAATTTTATGAACCCGTTGAGCCGGATTTGACTGAGAACTCAACATCCGTTTTCTGTTCACGCATCATCATGGTGCTGGTGACATCGCGAACATCCCGGCCTTCCATAATAATCCCGTGCAGACCGTCGACAATAGGCATATACACGCCCATCTCAACCGCCTTGTCCCGGACAATAGCCAGTGTATTGACCCCTTCCGCAACCTGGCCCAGGTCCTGTTCCGCCTCAGCGAGGGTGCGCCCCTGGCCAAGGGCATACCCTACCCGAAAATTACGACTGAGTCGTGACTCGCAGGTAACAATAAGATCCCCTACTCCAGCCAGGCCAAGGAAGGTCATGGGATCTGCTCCCATGGTGACGGCAAACCGACTCATTTCCGCCAGGCCACGGGTAATCAGCATGCTGCGGGTGTTGTCTCCCATACCCAGGGCCGTAGCCAGCCCCGCAACGATGGCATAGATATTTTTCAGCGCCCCGGCCAGCTCGACACCATAGCGATCAAAGTTGGAATAGACCCGAAAGTAATCACAATGCAACACATCCTGTACTGACTGACAGAGTTCTTCATCCTCACTGGCCACCACTGTTGCGGTAATGCATCTAGCCATAATTTCCTTGGCCAGGTTCGGGCCACTGAGCACGCCGATCCGGGCACCGGGCACCTCTTCGTGGAGAATCTCGCTCATCAGGCCAAAGGTGCCCGCCTCAACCCCCTTGGTTGTACTGATTACCATCCGGCCATCCAGCCTGTTCCCCAGACGGGACACCACACTGCGGAAAGACTTGCTGGGAATGGCCACAAACACCATGTCCGTTCCCTCCAGCGCTTCATCCAGGTCGCTGGTAGCATGAATACGTTCACTGACGGTAAATTCTGGAAGATAACGGGTGTTCACATGGGTGCGGTTCATCTCTTCCGCCTGCTCGGCCGAACGCATCCATTGTCGTACAACATGCCCTTTACAGGCAGAGATGTCGGCCAGGGCTGTGCCAAAACTGCCGCCACCGAGGACAGTGATGGTAGAAACGTTTGCAGTTATCGGATTAGTCATGCAGTTGCATCATTCACTAAAAATCTGAAGATATAATACAACCTATCTTACTGGCGATCACCACACACCAAATAGTGTGGCCTAGTTTTTACAGAGAGTCCCCTTGGGTAAAGTGTCAATAACAGGCACTTTTTCCGGACTTCCCAGCCGGTAATATTCCCTGCGTCCCTGCTCGACACCCAGGGGGTCTCCCTTTACGAAATAATTTGCGGCTTTGGTGCGAAACAGCTCTTTACTGCCTTTGGCCCCTTCCCTGACATAGACCTGTGATTCACTGATGACTGATGCCCCAAGATCAACACGAAACTGTTCCGTTCCTGTCACACCGCGAACAGCGTGAATCTCTACATCCCACAGACCTGCCCTTTCTATACCCTCAAAGAACCCGGGCCCAACTTTGTCACCATGACAGCAAAACAAATCGATTTGTTTCACTGCAATATTTCTGGTCTTAAGAAGCCGGCCAATACGTTCCCCCACTTCAGCACTGCTGCCGAGTTCTACCCGGCCACCGCCAAAATCAGCGGACATATTGCCTTTATAGTCGCCATGGAGATGCACAATCACACGACCATTGAAAGCCAGTGGCTCACCGGAAACATCCAGGGCCAGAAACTTCTGCGAATTCCTGATAGAGTTTTCCTCATCCCAAGGCTGGCCAAAATCAACACTGGAGCTATCAATAGCTCCATAATTAAGAAACCCTATGCCGTTTTCAGGGGTCTGCATATCCAACGTATTCATATATGAAGCTGAGCGGGCATAAGTTGCGATAAGAAGGGGCCGGTCTTTCAGTGGAAGCACCTCACCCCAGAAGTTAAACATCCAGCGAACTGACCATGCATTAACACTACAGAGAATTAATAAAAACGACAAAACACGATGCATGGGGTATTCCTCTTGGGAGGTGGGAATGCCAGTGGCTCACAAAAAGCAAAAAACCGGGAAAGAGCTACAGCAGGAGATCTCAACAACCGGCACTTTTTCCGGGTTGCCCAGGTGATAATATTCCTTCCGCCCCTGTTCTATACCGAGAGGCTCCCCTTTCACAAAATAGTTTTCTGCACTGGTGCTAAACAGCACTTTACCGTTTTTGCCTTCCTGTTTAACAAGTACTTTCGATGTACTTCTGGGTCTCGGCCCCTGTTCAAGAGGAACCTTTCGTGTGCCCAGAAATCCACGAACCGCGTGAATCTCTACATCCCACAGCCCGGCCTTTTCTATGCCCTTAAAGAAGCCAGGAGCAACAGCATCACCACAGCAGCAAAACAGGTCGATCTGTTTCACTGCAATATTTCTTTCCTTAAAAAAGCGGCCTATACGTTCCCCAACCTCCATGCTGGTTCCCAGATTGACCCGACCACGCCCAAAGTCAGCTGACATATTCCCTTCCGGGTCCCCATGGAGATGTATAATTACCCTCCCATTAAAGGCCAACGGCTCTGCGGTATTGTCCAGTGCAAGGAATTTTTCCGAGGATTCCACAGAAAGTGCTTCAGCCCTGTGATGAGCTCCTGCAAGACTACAATTGTCGCCATCAATTACGGAATAATTCAGAAAGCCTATGCCACTTTCAGGATGTTCCATGTTTTCTGTATTCATATAGTGTTTTGACCGCGCGAAGGTGGATATCAGAAGTGGTCGGTCCTCCAAAGGCAAAACATCCCCCCAGAACGTGAGCATCCAGCGCACTGACCATGCATTAACACTACAAAGAATTAATAAAAACGACAGAACACGAAGCATGGGACTACCCTCCTGTTGCGCAAAACATCGGCGCTTATTTATGCAGGGGTTTTAATCATTGAAAACAAGGTGGGGCCAAAGAACTTCTCATGAAATACGGCGAGACTCACTCATCGAAATTTCATAAATTTGTACCTTTAAAGGCCACAATACTGCTCAGGGACAGAGGTATCCACCACCGGCACTTTTTCAGGACTTCCCAACCGGTAATATTCCTGCAACTTCTGGTCAATCCCCAGAGGTTTCCCTCGGACAAAATAATTTTCCGCTGACGTTCGGAACACAACTTTGCCATTTTTTCCCTTCACCATGACCGTAGCCTGCGTCCTTCGCAGAACGCCTTCTCCCTCATAAGCCTGCTGAGTTCCCACCTTGCCCTGAACAGCATGGATCTCCACATCCCACAGCCCAGCCTTTTCAATGCCTGCGAAAAAACCCGGCCCGACCTTATCCCCATGGCAGCAGAACAGATCAATACGTTTGACAGTAATGTTTCTTTCTTTGAGAAAAAGCCCGATACGTTCTCCGACTTCCTCACTGGTGCCAACTCTCACCTGCCCCCGACTGAAGTCCGCGAACATATTCCCTTTCGAGCTACCGTGAAGATGAACAATCACCCGGCCATTAAAAGCCAGGGGTTCCCCTGGCCTGTCCAGCGCCAGAAATTTTTTTGAAGCAGCGATGGAACGACTTTCATTCCAACGTTTTATACCTACGGCACTGCAGTTGACATCATCAATAGCAGCATAATTCAGGAAGCCGATACCATTTTCAGGCTCCTCCATATCGACGGTGTTCATATAAGAGGTAGAACGCGCGAAGGTTGAGATCAGTAACGGTCGGTCAGCCAGCGGCAGGACTTCGCCCCAGAAGTTATACATCCAGCGAACGGACCAGGCCTGGGAAGACCACACACACAGGATAACAACAAGACTGCGGAGCGTAGCGGATAATCGCATACACTACTCCTTCCCACTGCGCCTGATGTATACCCGCAAGCACAAGCAAACGTTCAGACCCAGTGAGTCATGGGGTATCAAAAGAAACCACTGTCTTATATGTCACAGAGACAGATTTCGCCAAGAGAAAACCCTGTATAAAATCTGATCCCTGAAAGCTGGGCGATTGCGCAGAAACACCTGTCTGCGGTGCCATAGAGCCTGTTGCGCATTTGTGCTTCGATGTTGCTGGATTGTGGTTATTTTGTTACAAACCACCGTTTGTCATTAAACCGCCCGGCAACGGGTGATATAGTGCTGCCAGATCCGAGAACTCAGAGGATAGCCTTTCAGGGATAACCTCTTCTTTTTGAATAAAGATCGGGAAATCATCTGACCGGAACCCATGATGAAAAAACACAGTTTCAGCCGAGAAGAATTGCTGTCCTGCGGCAGGGGCGAGATGTTTGGCCCTGGCAATGCACAGCTGCCGCTCCCCAATATGCTGATGATGGACCGGGTTACCCGGATCAGCGAAGAAGGCGGCGAATACGGTAAAGGCGAGATTATCGCTGAACTGGATATCAATCCTGAGCTCTGGTTTTTCCAGTGCCATTTCCAGGGCGACCCCGTGATGCCCGGTTGTCTTGGCCTTGACGCCATGTGGCAGCTGGTCGGATTCCACCTTGGCTGGCTGGGTAATCCCGGGCGCGGACGTGCGCTGGGTTCCGGGGACGTGAAATTCACCGGACAGATTCTGCCTACCAGCAAACTTGTCACATACCATCTCCATATTAAACGGGTGATCACCCGCAAGCTTATTATGGGTATTGCCGATGGCAGCGTCTTTGTTGACGGCCGGGAAATTTATACTGCGAAGGACCTCCGTGTGGGTCTCTTTGCGCGCACAGATAACTTCTGATACAGGTCTAAGCTATGAAACGCGTTGTTGTAACTGGCCTCGGCATCACTTCCTGCCTGGGTAACGACGCAGAAACCGTGACAGCTTCCCTGCGGGAAGGGCGTCCCGGTATCCGTCATAACGCCTCTTATGAGGAAAAAGGTTTCCGCAGCCATGTCTCCGGTTCCGTAGACATTGATTTTGCAGAACACATAGACCGCAAGAGCATCCGTTTTATGGGTGATGCGGCGGCCTATACCTACATTGCCATGAAGCAGGCTATCGCCGATTCCGGCCTGACCGACGAACTGGTTTCTAATCCCCGCACCGGCCTGATCGCCGCGTCCGGTGGTGCGTCTACTGCCAATATCGTAGAGAGCACCGATATCCTGCGGGAGAAAGGCGTCAAGCGTATCGGGCCCTACCGCGTGACCCGTACCATGGGTAACACTGTGTCTGCCTGTTTGGCGACTCCCTTCAAAATCAAGGGTGTTAACTACTCCATCACCTCTGCCTGTGCGACAAGTGCCCACTGTATTGGCAACGCTGTAGAGCAGATCCAACTGGGTAAGCAGGACATTGTCTTTGCCGGTGGTGGTGAAGAAGAGCACTGGTCCCAGACAGCCATGTTTGATGCCATGGGTGCCCTGTCCAGCAAGTACAACGACACTCCGGAAAAAGCCTCCCGCGCTTACGATGCCAACCGCGACGGTTTCGTTATCGCTGGCGGTGGCGGTATCCTGGTCCTGGAAGAGCTGGAACATGCCCTGGCCCGTGGCGCAAAAATCTACGGCGAAGTGACCGGATACGGTGCCACTTCCGACGGTTACGATATGGTAGCTCCTTCCGGTGAAGGCGCAATCCGCTGCATGCAGCTGGCCATGTCCACTGCTGATGGCCCCATCGACTATATCAATACCCACGGTACCAGTACTCCAGTCGGTGACGTAGCCGAGCTGGGCGCTATCCGTGAAACCTTTGGCAACAACTGCCCGACAATCAGCTCCACCAAATCCCTGAGCGGCCACTCCCTGGGAGCGGCCGGTGTTCACGAAGCCATCTACTGCCTGCTGATGATGCAGAACGACTTTATCGTCGCCTCTGCCAATATTGAGACCCTGGATGAGAAAGCGGAAGGCCTGCCCATCCTGGTGGGTGAAGCCAAAGAAGCGAAGCTGAACCGGGTGATGTCCAACAGCTTTGGTTTTGGCGGCACTAACGCCTGTCTGGTGTTTGATCGCTACGACAGCTGATTGTCAGCCGGGATGACCAGGCCATCGTCGTTATAAAAAAGGGAAGCTTCAGCTTCCCTTTTTTTAGTCACTGTCCCGTCCTGTTTCAAAAATCCCGCTTGGACACCACATGGTAGTGCCCGATATAGGGCTTAAACCCGGTCTCCCTCAGAAAATCCCAGGCGTTTTCTATAGGGCCATTTCTACCCCTGGTACCTCTCAACTTCAGATAATCCTGTAAAGAGAGATTAAGCGTATCATCCTGCACTCTCACCTCTCCATTATCACCGATAGTGAGGTTGATATAATGCCCTGCACGGGGACTATCACCGGCATGACAGATAATCGATCTCAGCTTCCCTGTCGCTTCAAAAGGCTTACCATTCTCATCGTAAAGGGTCATGGATACCCGGTCCCCGCCCCGGGAAAATACGCTCAGTGCATCCCCTCCCCGTTTGAATTGCTCATCTCCATAGGTTTCAAACTGGGACAGCAACAGAGTGAACTTGCTGAATTCCTTCCTGTTTACCTGGAATATTTCCCTGGTCCCGGTTGGCAGCCTGATCACTTCCTTCTCAGGAAGATCCCCTCCGGCTACCCCCGCCCGCCTGAAGTCTTCATGATCCCAATCCAGATCACGGACATCCCCCGCACAGTAATCCTCAAGACATTTGTGCAGACTTCTCGGGGTCTGAAGCCCCCTGATAAGCGCATCAGGGACAGGAGCCAGTCCGAGAAAACCCGCTATAGTGCTGGCCAGTTCGACACGCTGCTGATCATCCATGGTTTCCGGATTGCCATAACAGACCCTATTCCGCAGTCCACCATCCAGAAGCCGGGTGCCTTCAGGTATGCCGGGAATATCCCGCAACGTCCGCCCGTCACTGTCCAGCATAAGAAACCCCACCCCCTGCACATCCCTTGGTGCCGGATTGAAATTATCCCCCTGCCTGGGGTCAGGCACATACGGATTAAGCAGCTTGCCATTATCATCCACCATGGCAACACCTCTGAAGTAATAATCCGTACGGTAGGTATCTGTAGTATCAAAAATCACCTGCTCCTCGGCAGACAATGGATAATTTGTCGCATAACATATATGCAGGCCTTCCCTCTCCGTACACCGTAACTGACTTTGGGTTGTTGAATTTTGATCGGCAGTGGGAAAACCCCGGGCTTCTTTGCCAACATTCGGTAACTGTGTCCCTTTCGGAATACGCGTACCATCAGAAAGGAAACAATCAAACATTAAATGTCCCTGCTGGTTAACAACCAAGGCATCTGTTCGGGCTACGCTGGAATAGGCATTTTTAATCGCCTCCCATAACCGCCCGCCTGCTTCACGGATAGTCTTTTCACCACCATCACGGGTTTGTTTCAGCAGAGCCTCCCGGTAATCCAGCAGACAATCCCGTACACGGGCCTGGCTGGCAAGGGGAAACTTCTGATGCCTTAACAAATCAGCCTGCTGCTCAGTAAGGGAACGGGCCACCATGGTAAAAGGTGAGGCTTTTTTAGGCACAGGGACAACAATTTTTGTCGTGTAATCATTGCCTCCGGATACCAGCCTCAGCGCCTCCCCTTTGTAGGTCACGGATTTAAGACGGCGCTCAATAAGGCTCAGCCGGGGGTGGTTGTTCAGCTCCAGTAAATCATAAACACCTTCCAGCAATTGTCCGGGATCATTCTGGGTTCCCGGCGAGGCAGAGTTCTGGAAGATTTCAGCGATGGCAAAGCCCCTGAGATGTTCATCAATACTCTTCGCGCACTCATGACAGGCTTCAAGAAAACGTCGCTGGTGCCCTACCAGGCAGCTGGGTTCCGCGTGCCCGAGGGCAACCTGCTGCCCGGCTTTCCAGGTCGCTACTACAGCATCAGCCAACTTCCTGCTGGCCGGGTGTTGATATGTCTTTGTTTCTATATCCTGGATATCCCTGACACTGAACATCGACATCATCATCTGCAGCGTAGAGCTTACCCAGCAGGTATTACCCAGTCTTGCCATCCAGGGGCCGGTATTATGCATCTGGAGCCGCTGCAACTCAGGATCTTTCTGCTCTAATAGCTGCTGATAGTCTCTGCCAAGGTCTTCAACCATACTGCTCCATTTCTGAGGGTCCTGACCAACACCTTTCATTCTCTCTATATAAGAGGTGAGACAACCACCGAGGTAAAGCTCCTTAAAATCATTCATGCTCAGGGGAGTATGACCAGATGATAAAAACCCCTGGCTCTGCAAAGCCTGCTGGCTGGAGCAGATATTCCAGAGGGTTTCATAGGCAGCAACAAAGTCATTTTGACATACGGTCTGTTCACCGAAGGTTTGCAGCATCCAACCAAGGTTTTCTTCTTTGTACAGCCCTCTGGCACTAAGATCCTGTCTTACGGCATCAATATTTCTTGCTGGCCTTATAGCCTGCTGAATAGCCGCAGCGGAAAGAGAGGCCATGGGGTCAATATGTGTCCGGGGCTTGGGTACAGGCCGATTGATCGCTGCAGTCTGACTGCCTGACAGTGGCTGACTGCCGGACCGGGAGGCCGGCTTTCTGGCCTGAGTGCTGGCCCCATGGCTGGCTGTCTCTGCCGGTTTCAGGCTTCGCACCGGATCAATCTGGTCTTTACTTCTGATTCCGTCAAAGTGCCCGGAGTTCGGATCATAGACAAACTCCATGGGGGAACTATCATTCAGTTCATTATACGGACAGCGCTGCCCCTCCTTATCAAAAGCGAGTGCAAATAGCCCCCCATTACCATCAGGATACAGGCAGCGAACCGGCCTGCCATACATTCCTGCCAACAAGGGCAGGTAATTGGTATCGGCCTGATTCTGGCATTCACTCACTCCCGCAAGGACTGGTGTCTGAATCCTTCTCCTGGCATAGTCTTCATACAACTTGTCCTTTTTGGGACAATAGCCCGCACGCAGAAGTCCCTCAAACTGCAAATCCCTGTCTGGAGCCTGGAATTTTCCATCAAGATAACTATGCAGGTCTCGTCGTACATCCTGGGGAGATCTCCCCATATAGCGGGCAGCGACGGTGTAAAAAGAATTACCATCCTCCGGAGCCTTCTCCAACTCTAAAGAGGGACCAGAAAAACCCGCAAACTTCTGTTGCATATAAGCCCGAAAGCCAGTCAGGGCGGCTCCCCGATAAGCAGACTTATGAGATCTAAAACTCTCAATGAGTTTCCGGTGCTGGCTTGTGTCCCGAACCTTGGCCCCGTAAGCCGCAACTGTTCCAGCCGAGATTAATCTGTAATTAATGCAGGCCGCCCAGTCGGCCATTGTCATATTCAAGGCCGGATCAACTACAGGACGTAATAACTGTACAGTGGCCAGAATATTCTGGAAGCCGGGGCCATTTACTATCTCTGGGTCAACATGATTATAAAAATATTCCTTATCCTCTGAGGAAGGAAGATCATAACCCTGAAATCCGACTCCTGGAGGCTGAGGCGTACCGGAAACTGACGGAGCCCGCTGAAATTCCGGATGATAATTGGCAGTGGACTCCATAACAATGCGGTCAACACTCTCTCCTTTTTTCAGCTGAACAGGTGGTGCAGCAGAATCTGCCGGAGGAACCATTGCAGGAACCCTTGGAAGTTGTGGAGAATCCTGATTTTTCTGAAGGGCCTGGGCATCCACCTCCGCTTGCCTGGCTTTCTGTTTCGAGAGCTGTTCAAGCTCCGAGTTAATCTCAACAAGCTTTAATGCAATATCATCACTCGTGACATTATCTGCAGGGTAATGGGCAATTTCCTCACGCACCCGTTTAAGCTCGCCCAAAGCGACTCCCGCAGACATATTGCCGAGTTCTTTGGTCAGCTCCCCGACAAATGCGTTAACAACATGACTTTCAGTTTTGCCCTCACGTAATTCAGCAAACAAACCACGTAACAACCGCTCAGATTGCTTACCCCTTCTCGCACCGTCCGTTCCGGGAACAGGACGGAGTGAATATTGAATAGAGCCTATTTTATTGACCACGTCCTCCAAATTCTGCGCCCTGTCTTTGGAGCTTGCGGGGGTGTTTTCCATAACCTGCATGGCTTTCAGGTAATACTCCTCCGCCAGTACGCGCCTGTCTTCAATAGAAATATTCTCATCCTTAAGAACACGCTCCGCCACATCCCCAAACCTGATATACGAAAATCCATTTGGATCACGTTCCTCAAGCACATCCTGCCAGTAATCTTTTAAATCCTGCTCTCCAGTTGAGCAATAAATAGCCCTCTGTTCAGCTGTAGGCGAAGGTGGACGTTTAACAGCTCTTTGTAACTGTTTAGGCGATGAAATCGGGGAGTTTTGCTGCTCATGGGCAGCCTGGCGCTCGGATTCTTCCTTCAGCCCCTGTAAACCCAGCGTCAGTTGAAAGCCAAGCATTCCCAGCTGGGTAGTCGTATCAAAGTGCCCCAGATTTTTTAAACCAGGATTATCTTTCAGGTAATCCATCATTCCCTGGCGTGTATTATGGTGAAAAACTGACTGGAGAATACTATTACTGGCCTTTTCAAGAAAATCCTGAATACTCTGATCCAGCTGCTGAATATCCTTCTCTGTCCCTGATTTTTTTACCCTTTTGTACTCGTCAGTAAGCTGATCCAGATCCCTGGCCAGGGATTGCAATACAAGTACCGGATGCTTCTTTACCACCTCAGAGAGAATCCCTGGCTCCTCCAGGGGAAAGGATTTCGTATCCGACTGATGAAACTTCAGTTGCTGGCTGGCGTCATCAATAACTTTCTGGGTATCTGCAAACCTTTGCCTGGCACCAGCCACACTGAGTTGTGGGGCAATAGCCGTAACCTTTCTTGTTCTGCCTCTCCGCACCTTCTTACCAGGGGAAGTACTGGCTGTAGATTTGCCCGTTAGCGCTTTAACGGCTTCATCAAGCAGTTGCGATGCATTGGGAGGTAAACGATTCATAAGCACATCCTTGTTAAAGCCCTTAACATCCCGGTGTTACACCCACTTTCTGGAAAGCCTGGGTCACTTTCTGGGGATCTACGCCATTCACCTGAGCGGCCTGCTTAACGCCACAGGCCGCGTCCGCAAATGTTGAACTGGCGGTCCAGTACAGCAGATTGGCCTTCACCATAAGCGCGAAGGCTCCCCTGACATCCCCGTTCATTGATGTCACCAGATTGACAAAGGCTTTGTTCATAACACCGCTGCCTTTATGAACAATAAAACTCTGCCGACTCTGAAGAGGAGCCTGCAATGACAGCTTAAGCAGCTGGGACCAGGTGAGATTACAGCCCGCAACCGGACTGTCGCATTCCGCATCGTAATAGGCGGCGGGATTGAGCATGGAACGCTTGGCAAAATTGCCTTTGGTGATTCGGTCCATCAGGTTCCAGTCTATGGTGCTGGAGCCGGTAATGGTCTGGGCGGCGGTGGCATTGTAATGTTTGAGATAAGACTCAGCGGCAATTGCGGCCATATCCGAGAAAGCTTCGTTAATAGCGCCGGACTGATTCGCGTAAAACAGCCCGGAATGCTGGCCGGTAAAGGCATGACTCAATTCATGGGCAACCACGGTCAGGGAAGTCAGGGGATAAAACTCATTAGCCCCGTCACCAAACACAAAATAGGTACCATCCCAAAAGGCATTTTCATAACCCACGCCCGCGTTCACCAGCAGCATAAGTTCTTTCGGGGAACCATTAGAGTGAGCAAGAACCGGGCGGTCGTACCAGTTCATATACATGGAGGAAACCAGATTACCAAAGACGTACACATCATTTCCCGGTGCCCATGCCCCATTCACATAACCACCCGGATTCTGGCCACAGGTGTAATTAACCGGAACAGGGTTGGTAGACACATTCCAGGCATTATTCAGTGAGACTACCTTGATAATGGAATTGCCAAGGTAACAACGGCCATTAATCTTGCTTACGGAAAGAGAGGGCAGAGAATTGCTGCCAAAAACATATTTGCCGGTTTTACCGTTTCCTCCAGAGCCCTGGTCGGAATAAAGCCTCTGAACATTGTTCCAATACTCAAGAATGGTGCGGGTTTCTGCGGCAATCAGGTAATGAGGCCAGGCTCCCCTTCCTTGATTCGGCTGCACCCGAAAGCTGACCCTGTAAGCCAGCACCGCATTCTTGTCTTTATCCATCCAGATAACCGGCTGGCTATCCATATCACTGACATCGCCCTTTGATGAGTGACGATTAACGTAATCTTCCTGGGCAAACCCGGTAATGTTTTTCCGAAATTCCTCCCCCAGTAACTCCTGGTGTACCGGCAGCTTAAGGTTTCTGGTCACCTTGCCGGAGAACAACCCCCTAGCATGCTCCCAGCGTCCGTCTGCCCGGCCATACTGGCCGACCACACCACGGCCCATCACTTCCAAACCCTGGTAATACTGTCGATAACGCACATAACGCTGGCCGGACAGCTCAAAACTGCGAATCTGAACCAGGGTATGATCGAAAGTACCCGCTTCAATATCCGGGGTGGTGTCATCAACAAGGACAAAGGCTTTCAGATCATCAACTTTTACGTCCGTCAGCAAAACATCCTCTGCCGCCCGGGCTGTATGAATCAGAAAGAGTGAAAGCAGAACTGTGATAATGCGCTGTGAAATAATTGTCCTTAAAAGAAGTGATAACCCGCCCATGGACAAACCTTCCCCGTTATAGAATCTCCTTATTTAGATATAGGTAACCGGGAGAATACCTTGAACATCACTACCCCATAAGACAAAAAACCGCCAGCCCCTTCGGGGCTGGCGGTTATCCTAAGGGCTTCTGCCTTCAGTCTGGCGAGGGCAGGTCAGGAGCCGGACAATTCCAGCAGCAGTTTATTCAGGCGCTGAACATAGGCACCTGGATCATCCAGCTGGCCACCTTCCGCCAGATTAGCCTGATCCATCAGGATACGGCTCAGCTCAGCGAAACGGTCTTCGTCCGCTTCGTTATCCAGACGTACCACCAGGGGATGATCAGGGTTGATCTCAAAGATGGGCTTGGTTTCCGGCATGGGCTGGCCCGCCGCTTCCATCATCCGACGCATCTGGGCCCCCATATCGTTGGTGCCCACCACCAGACAGGCGGGGGAATCGGTCAGACGGTGGGTCACACGTACTGACTCGACATCATCCTTCAGCACATTCTGGATACGCTTGACCAGATCTTCGCTCTTCTTTTCGACTTCTTCCTGGGCCTTCTTGTCCTCTTCAGTATCCAGTTTGCCCAGGTCCAGATCGCCACGGGCAATATCTTCAAACTGCTTGCCGTCGAACTCTGTGAGGTGGGACATCAGCCACTCATCGATGCGGTCGGACATCAGCAGCACTTCCACACCCTTCTTGCGGAACACTTCCAGGTGGGGGCTGCTCTTGGCGGCATTAAAAGTTTCTGCGGTGACGTAGTAAATCTTTTCCTGATCTTCGGTCATACGACTTACGTAGTCTTCCAGGGAAACCGTCTGCTCTGTTTTGGCTTCATGGGTGCTGGAGAAACGCAGCAGTTTGGAAATCTTCTCTTTATTAGAGAAGTCTTCGCCGGGGCCTTCCTTCAGTACCTGACCGAATTCTTTCCAGAATTTCTGATAGTTTTCGGCGTCGTTCCTGGCCATCTTGGTGAGCATATCCAGCACACGCTTGGTGAGCGCGGTACGCATGCTGTCCACCTGAGGGTCTTTCTGGAGAATCTCACGGGAGATATTCAACGACAGATCGTTGGTATCCAGCACACCCTTGATAAAGCGCAGGTACATGGGCAGGAACTCTTCCGCCTTGTCCATGATAAATACCCGCTGGACAAACAGCTTCAGGCCACGGTCCATTTCACGGTTGTACAGGTCAAACGGTGCCTTTCCTGGAATATACAGCAGACTGGTATATTCCAGCTTGCCTTCCACACTGTTGTGGCTCCACTTCAGGGGATCACCGAAATCGTGGCTGATATGGTGGTAAAACTCTTTGTACTCGTCGTCGGAGATTTCGCTGCGGCTGCGGGCCCAAAGAGCCTTGGCAGTGTTGACAGTTTCCCACTCAGGGGCTTTCTCTTCTTTCTTCTCCTCGTCATCCCCGGAAGGCATCTCTTCCTTCAGCATCAGAATGGGCAGGGAAATATGGTCAGAGTACTTGCGGATAATGGTACGCAGCTGCCAGCTGTTGGCGAACTCTGTGTGGTCGTCCTTCAGGAACAGGGTGATACGGGTACCACGGCCTTCTTTCTGTACCGGCTCAATGGTGAATTCTCCGGAACCGTCGGATTCCCAGGCCACACCTTCAGTTTCACCAGCCTTCAGAGTTTCCACACGGACCTTTTCGGCCACAATAAAGGCGGAGTAAAAGCCCACACCAAACTGACCGATCAGCTGGGAATCGTGGTTCTTGTCGCCGGTCATGTTCTTCAGGAAGTCGGCGGTGCCGGACTTGGCGATGGTGCCCAGGTTGGCAATCACATCATCACGGTTCATGCCAATGCCATTATCGGCGATGGTGATGGTTTTGCTGTCCGCGTCACAGCCAATGCGGATTTCCAGGTTCGGGTCATTGCCCAGCAGCGTGGTGTCGTGCAGGGACTCGTAACGCAGTTTGTCGGCGGCGTCGCTGGCGTTAGAAATCAGTTCCCGCAGGAAGATTTCCGGATGAGAGTACAGGGAGTGGATCATCAGGTGCAGCAGTTGCTTCACCTCGGTCTGAAAACCCAGAGTTTCCTTATTGGAGACCTCATTGGATGCTTCGTTTCTGGTTTCTGCAGTCATTGCGTTACGTCCTCGATAAATCTGGAAATCAACCGAAAATTTAAGATAACCGGGTTATGGGGACGCCCCGAAAGTTTTTCAAGGGAAGAAAATAAAAATCAGGCAATGGCCTGAATCCACAGGGGTAGACTGAGAAGGGAGAGAAGTGTGGTCAGGGTGACAACCATTGAGGTCTGCTGGTCATACACACGGTAATGGGAGGCCACCACAAAGGCCAGTGCACCAGTGGGCAGGGCATTCATCAATACAGCTGCAGTCAGCCAGGCAGTGTCAGTTACCCCCAGAAACAAAAATACCTGCCAGGTTAACAGTGGATAGGCCACCAGCTTGAGAAGGATCAGCCAGCACAATTCCCCAGCAGCAGCTTTATCAGGGAGCGACAGGTTCAGACTTGCCCCCAGACAGAACAGCGCCAGGGGAATGGCCACATCCCCAAGGGAGACCACCACCCTGTCCAGCACAGAGGGAAGAGACAATCCAGAACCGGAAATGATCAGACCACAGACAGTCGCAAGGAAGATGGGGTTGGTAAATACAGTTTGCCGTAAAGCATTCCACAGTGCTTTAACAACTGAACCTCCCTGCCCCTCCTGCATAGCAGTCAGCGCAACCTGAGTGCCCACAATAATAAAAAGATTACCAGCCAGCACCAGAGTGATCATAGGCCCTCTGCCCTGCTCCCCCAGCAACCCGCTGACCACGGGAATCCCCATATAGGCGTAGTTGGCAAAGGTAGTATTCAGGGCATGAACCGTCAGCACCTGACCTGATGTCTGTCGGAACAATACTCTGCTCCCTGCAGCAGTCAGTGCGGCTGTGACAACAGCTGTTAAAGCAAATGCCAATAACGGGCGTGGAGCTACTGCCTGTTCCAGGGGAATAGATGTCGCGCTGTGAAACAACAGGGCCGGAACCGCAAAGTAATACACAAAGCGGTTCAGGCCCGGCAGCATGGTGTCGTCCAGTAATGTACGACGGCCGACAGCGCCCAGCAAAATCAACAGGAACAGGAAAACAACGGTTTCCAGACTATCGGCCAAAGGGCAAACTCTACAGTTTGAAGTGGATACGGCCCGTGGTGATCGGGCTGTCTTTATGGGTCTGCCACACTTTCACCGACACATTCGCCACCCGGCGGCCCTGACGGTGAACCTGGCATTCCGCGAAGGTATCCCGCAGCTGGCCGGAGCGCAGGTAATCAATGGAGAAATCGATAATGGAAGGAATGCGCGGCTCGGGCATATCCAGTAACAGATGGATGGTGGCCGCAGTTTCCATAAAGCCACCCACTACCCCACCGTGAAGCGCGGGCAGCAGCGGGTTGCCAATATTATTTTTATTGGCGGGCAGTTTGAACAGCACTTCATCCCCCATCATCTGCCCCTCAACGCCAATCAGGCCCGCATAGGGAATCCGGGCAATCAATTCCTCCAGGCGACCCTGCTCACGGGAGATTTTTACCGCTTCTTCCAGGGTCATTGTCCGGCCTCCGGCTTCTTTCTGGTCCGATTCAGATAGGTCTCCTGCAGGTTTTTACCCAGACGCATAAACGTTCCCACCGCATGGACCAGTGGCTGGTCCGGGCTGGTCTGCCAGGCGGTTCCCCGGGTAAAGATAATATGCGGGGTGACACGATAGGATTCTGCTGTCGCATACAAAGGTTTATGTGGTTCCGGCCTGGCCATATGGTCAATGCGCAGGTCCAGGGTCGGACAGCCTTCCGGCTGAGGCAGCGCACAGATGGTGGAAATACCGCAGGCGGTATCCATCAGTGTGGTCACAACACCGGAATGAATCACGCCGGTTTTCAGGTCACCGACAATTTTCTCGCTCCAGGGCAGTTCAAGGATCAGGCTGGACCTGTCCGCTTTCTTTACACGCATACCCAGTACTTTGCAGTGGGGAAGAACCGATAAAAACTGCCGGGCCATAATATCAATGGCCTTATCATCGAGTGTCTGTCGGCCCGGGGTTTCATTTTCTGTTGTTTTGGTAACCATGGATGAAATTGTCGTTTTACTTATCCAGCTGCCTTATATCATAAAGCCCGACAAACTACTCGCACTTTGTCGGGCTGAACGCCATGGTACGCAGCCATCGGGAGTGGAATTCCCGGTAGAAAAAATCTGCCCTCTATCAACCAATAAGGGTCCCATTTACTCCCGATCTGCCTGCTCCTGATCTGCCTAGTCAGTCAATGTGCGCAAGCGGCTCAAGGTTATGGCTTTAGCTCAACCAGCGGGAAACAACACTGAGAATAAATGCCTGTTCAAACGCCGCTTCTTTCATAGCGTCATAACGACCGGATGCCCCGAAATGCCCCGCTCCCATATGGGTTTTCAGAAACACAGGGTTATTGTCGGTTTTCAGCGCCCGCATCCGGGCCACCCACTTGGCCGGTTCCCAATACTGCACCCGGCGGTCTTCCAGCCCTGCCAGAACCAGTTGGGGAGGATATTCGCGGGCAGCAATATTATCGCAGGGGGAATAACTACGGATGTACTCATAAATCTCAGGATCAGAAGGGTCGCCCCATTCATCATATTCCGTGACCGTTAAAGGCAGTTCCGGATTCATCATAGTGTTCAATACATCCACAAAGGGTACATCCAGCACCGCGCCGGCAAACAACTCAGGACGCATATTCAATACTGCCCCCATCAACAGGCCACCGGCGCTGCCACCGGAAATTACCAGACGATCAGAAGCGGTTAACCCTTCAGCAACAAGATGCTCCCCACAGGCAATAAAATCATGGAAGCTGTTTTTCTTCTGCATACGACGCCCCTGGCGGTACCAGGTTTCCCCCAGATCCGCCCCACCCCTCACATGGGCAAGGGCAAACAGCATGCCCCTGTCCAGAAGGTTCAAGCGCCCACGGGCAAAATAAGGGTCTTCGCTGGTACCGTAAGCACCATAACCGTACAGCAACAGAGGAGCAGGCTTGAGAAAGCTCTCTTTCCGTCCCACAACACTGACCGGCACCTGCACACCATCATGACTGGTGGCCATAAGCCGACGGGTTTCATATTTTTCCGGATTAAAACCACCCAGCACCGGCATCTGCCGACGCAGAACCTGCTCGCCGGTATCCAGGTTGACATCCAGCACAGAAGGGGGACGGTTCAGGGACTCATACTCCAGCCGCAGAAATCCCGCCCGATATTCAGCGTTGTCGCAACCATCTACGGACCAGGCCTCATCGGGAAAATCCAGGGTAATAGTCTCCCCCTGCTCCGGACGGATACGTACCTGAACCAAACCCTGTTCCCGCTCAAACAGCACCAGCCTGCCGGGAAAAATCTCATAGTCTTCCAGGGTCACGGTATCCCGGTGGGGCAATAGTTCTGTCCATTGGTCTGGTTGGGAAAAACCAGCGGTGACCAGGCGATAATTCATGCCTTTATCGTTTGTTCGGATGTACAGTTTTTCGCCGTTGGAGTCCGGATAATATTCCAGTCCATTCTGGCGGGGACGAATCATCTGCAGTGGTTGCTCTGGCTGACTGAGCAACCCCAGATAACATTCAGTGGTATCTGTGCTGGCCAGTTCCACCAGCAGAAGGCTTTCCCCCCGGTCCGGATAGGCTGAAAGAAAAAACCTTTCATCGGTTTCTTCCAGCAAGATGGGGTCATCGGCCACATCTGTACCCAGTTTGTGGTAACAGAGCTGCCAGGGACGGAAACTTTTATCCAGTTTCACATACCAGAAAGAGCGGTTATCCGCTGCCCAGATAATATTGGCAGAGCAACCCTCTATCACATCCGGCAGCATTTCTCCGTTATCAAGGCTTTTAAAGCGCAGGGTCCAGATTTCATTGCCGTCAAAATCTTCCGCCCAGCCCAACAAACTGTTATCAGGACTGACCGCCATAACCCCAAGGTCAAAGTAATCCTTCCCTGCGCTGTAGGTATTACCATCGAAAATAACCTGCTCTTCTGCACTGTCAGCTTTACGCCGGTAATGAACAGGGTAATTTTTCCCCTTCAGGGTACGGATAAAGAATTCATAGCCGTGCCATAAATAAGGAAGAGATTCATCATCCTCCTTCAGCCGGGCCTTCATCTCTTCAAACAGGGTTTTCTGCAGGTTTTCTGTGCCTGCCATGCCGGCTCTGGTATGGGCATTCTCCTGTTCCAGCCAGGCCGCCACCTCTTCATTGTCCCGCTGTTCCAGCCAGTGATATTCATCCTGGCGCTGCCGCCCCTGGCCGTCGTTATGGATAAACGGTTTATGGGAAGGAAACTTTGGCGGACGAAGAGAGCAAGGTAAATCCATAAAATCAGGGAATCCTGTTATATAACAAGTTCAGGTATGGGTGCTGCCCAGAGACAACTTACTGTACAAATTTACAGCCGGCCAATGTAATTGAGACAGTGAAAAATGTACAAGATATTTTCCCGGCTTTTTCAAAACATTTGATGCCAAAACATTCGACCCCAGGCTACACACCATGAAAAATCTTTAAAAAGGCCACACCCCCGACAGAAATCAACTACTTTGCATCACAAATTATCAGGGGAAAATCGAAAATTATGCGCAGTTTCCATTCTTTCTGCTTTCTCTTTCTAATTTTTATCAACCTCGGTACTCCTCTGCAGGCTGGCACAGGGTTGCAATATTCAGAAGCGCATTTAGTTCATCTCACCCAACAGGATTATACTGATAATCAATGCGTTATCTGCCATGACATTCCGGTAGTACCTCCCCTGACCTGTGGTACCTGCAAGAACGCTTTTATATGCCCAGGCTGCTTCCCCGCTTCTCTGAGTGACTGCCCTGTATGCAGAAGTGAAATTTTATCCTCAGAAAAAACAGCACCACAGGCGGACACAACAACCACATTCACTGTTGTCAATGACTGGCAGGACAGACTGGGGCAACTCACAGTTTACTGTGATAACGACAGATGCACCTGGCAGACAAAATTTGGCAAAAACTCCGAAGGAGCAAATGAATATGCCCAACACAAGGAGCAATGCCCCCACGAGCAGATAGACTGCCCAAACCAGTGCGGAGAAAAAATAACAAGAGATGAAGTTGAACAACATAATAAAACCTGCACCAATGCTCCTCGCCCCTGTCCGGCCTGCGGAGAGGAAATTGCTCGCTCGAAATTACGAGCCCATAAAAGCAGTAGCGCATGCATAAAAAAACAATTCCTGGCTCTGGGTGAAGCCGAAATCACCAAAGAGCAGAAACAGCTTCTGGAATCCCTGGCTGGTGCCCAGGCTACACAGGAGCGACATATTCAGAAACTTGAAACAGCCTTCCTGACTCTCAGTCATCAATTCAATACACTGACCCTTGGCAATGAGCTTCAGCAGGGTTTAACCCTTACCTTGGAAATCCCCAGGAATCTCGAAACAGTGCTGTCAGCAGAACAAACAAGATATTCTTCTTTATCCACCCCTTTCACCCTTGACGCCGATGGCAGACAAAGGCAACTCCTGCTCACTATCGAGCATGCCCACGACTCTATCCCCGCAAATCAGCGTTACAGGGTCAGTGCTTATATGAGCTATATGGCAAACAATGATATTGAAGCCAGCCATATTGACTGGCACATTGAAGAACCCGTTGAAATAACATTACTTCATCCAGAAGAGTCGCAGAAACACATCCGGCAGCAAATCCCCGCTGCTACGTTTTTCCATAATTATCACCGCCCCCAACATAATGAGGGCACAACACCTGAAAACTCATTTATAAAAACAACCTTGCTATCCTCAGCTTCAGCCAAGCGTCTGAATAGCTACAGTCCCCACAGAAAGCTAATGGTCAGGGTACGCAAAGGCGGATCCGCTGATAGCCAGAGCACGGTTCTGCATAAACACCCTAACCCACTCCTTACACCTCTCTATCACGCCACCCCCCTGTTTAAGGCCGGCCCCGGCTCCCTGGGCCTTTTGATACCTGCCAGCATGGTACATAGCCAAACCCTGACACCAGAGGCAATCAGGCAGTTTGGCACTCATGCCTTCAAGATAGGAAATGAAACCTGGGAGATTTTTATCGACAACGGAAAGGCTGGCCGTGGACCAGAATCTGTTTCAGAATCTCATCCGGCTTTGATATTCAGATTAAAATCTGAAGATTATCAGCTCCTGAAAACACTTCACATTTCCCGTCAGGCACCCCATACAACAGCCCCCCTGCCCTTCAATACTGTCGAATTTTCAGGCAATAAAGGCACTACGCGGGCGAAACAAAGAGGGCTGGGAGTATGGCTTGTAGCACAGAGTCAAACCACAGATATGCACCTTACGGATAACAGCACTTACCTCTATACAATCACCCTGAAT
Organism: Parendozoicomonas sp. 209JJ7-1; assembly: GCF_058147085.1. Taxonomy (NCBI): domain Bacteria; kingdom Pseudomonadati; phylum Pseudomonadota; class Gammaproteobacteria; order Oceanospirillales; family Endozoicomonadaceae; genus Parendozoicomonas; species Parendozoicomonas sp. 209JJ7-1. The sequence continues at coordinate 50,135 of NZ_JBYVJU010000011.1, forward strand.
CCGGATCAATCCATTGAGGAACCTGGTCTTTTCGTTATTGAGCACACCGGCCCAGGCTCTGTTCAACGGCTAGAAGCCACCACCAGCGCACAAGCCAGACAACTCACTGAACAGGCTAATCAAATAGCTACACAGACAAGCCAGAGCAATGCCCTGAAAGCATCACTCATATTGCTTGATTATCAGAATCAAAAAAACGTGGCAACGGGTACAGTAACCCCTTCCGGTACTAATAGCTGGATATGGCATATCAAACATAAAGGTGTCTTGCTACATTCCCCACCTCAAACCTTCATAAGCTTCAAAAGCCCTGCCTTTTCTTTCCAGAGTTCCACCTATCGACTGCTGATAAACATTAATGAAAGTTCTAATAACCCCACCCAAAAAGATACTGCAGGCCTTTATTTAAGGGCCGACATGGGGGCACTTGGCGCAAGAACACGCTGGAGGCGTGATCTGGATAAGTTTGAATTTTCCGTAACCAATGAAAGAGGTGAAGTTCTGGCAGATACCACAAGATCAGTGCACCTGAAACCTGCCAATTACGGTAGAAGTGCAGCCTGGAAGGGCATTGAAAAAAGTGGTCATGGTTTTCGAGGCTTCCTGACCAGAAACCACACAACCGGCCCTGACCATGACCTTTATATCCGTGTAACCCTGACTCCGGCAACTCATACCCGCCCAAGACTTATGCGGGCCGTAGCCGAGGAAAGGGAGCCGCTTTTAGAAAACAACTAAAGATTTATCCACAGACCTGTTTATCCCGGTTATTGGATAAATACCCACGGTATCTGACATAATCTCCGGATACCGGCGCTTTGCCCGCCAACAGTGGATCAATACAACTTCAGGCTGGAACCTGACTTGTATACCCTATACAACTGAGCCATACATGATTCTGAACCCGTACATTATCGCCTGGGCTGTTTACTTGCTTGCCGCCGCTGGCTGCCTCGCCGTGTGGTGGAAAATCACCAGTAAAATCAATCCGACCCTGGCCAGCTGGCTGCGTCTCTGGGGCACTGTCCTGATTGTTACCCCCGGCACCAGCAAGGCGGAAGTCAGCATCATTATTCCCGCCCTCCTTGGCAGTATTTATGATGGCCTGACCTTTGGCCCAGAGAGCATTACCCAGAATATTCTGATTATGGTGGGAGCCCTGGTTGTTGCCTCAATGGTCAAACTGCTGTTTTTCCGTAACTCTCACAAGAAATCCCATAAAAGCCCTGCAAAAACACAGAACAACAAAGACAACGGGCAGAGCCAGAAAACTGAAGCCAAAGTTCCCTGAGGTCATTCATTATGTGTGAACTGCTGGGCATGAGTGCCAACACCCCTACGGATATTGTTTTTAGCTTTACCGGCCTGATACAGCGCAGTGGCCCCGCTGGTCCCCACCGCGATGGCTGGGGTATCTCCTTCTATGATGGCAAGGGCATTCGGGATTTCCGTGATCCTGCCCCTGGCCATACGTCAGAAGTCGCCCAATTAGTACAGAAATACCCTATTAAAAGCGAGCTGGTGGTCAGCCATATCCGCCAGGCTAATGCCGGGCGTATCTGCCTGGAAAACACCCATCCTTTTACCCGGGAACTCTGGGGACGTTACTGGACCTTTGCCCACAATGGACAGCTGAAAAACATTAAATCAAAACCGTTGTCATTTTATCAGCCAGTGGGCACCACCGACAGCGAACATGCCTTCTGCTGGATACTGGACCAGATTCGCGCACGCTTCCCCAAACCACCGGCCCGGGCTACCACCCTCTGGCGGTTTATCCACGGTCTGTGTGAAGAACTGCGCAGCCTTGGGGTATTTAATATGCTGCTGGGGGATGGCAAAGATTTAGCCTGTTACTGTTCCACCAGACTCAGCTGGATTACCCGAAAAGCGCCCTTTACCACTGCCTCACTGGCAGACGCCGATGTGACTGTGGATTTTCACCAGGAAACCACCCCAAACGATATAGTTACAGTCGTTGCCACCATGCCCCTGACCGATAACGAACAGTGGCAAACTATGCAGACGGGCGAGATGCAGGTATTTCGCAAAGGGGAATCCCGGCTTCAGAAGGAAGCCTAACCATCTGGTTTTCCTGTCGCTCTTACAGGTACTGTGACTGTTCTTCCCGCAACAAACAGCGACATTCGTCGTAAATCAGATTTCTGAGCCAGGCATGGGACGGCCATTGTTAATGACCAACGATACTCCACAACAAAATTCAGCGGATACCAATCCACCTGCTTTTATTGTTCCCCACTGCGCAGAGCAGGTTGAAATTCTCCATGCTGACGACCACTGCCTGCTGATTAACAAGCCCTCCGGCCTGCTCTCTGTACCTGGCCGTCACCCGTCCAATCGGGACTGCGCCATCACCCGGGTACAGCAGGATTATCCCGATGCCCTGATTGTGCACCGCCTGGATATGGATACCTCGGGCATTATGGTGCTGGCCAGGGTCTATGGGCTGCTCACGCCGATCACCGGCCGTTCCCACCAGTTGCGGGTGCATACCGCAAAGCTTGGACACCTGATTCTGGGCTGCAGTTTTTACGGCAATGAGCAGACCAGAGCCGCCGCTCCACGGCTACAGCTCCATGCCAGTTACCTGAAACTCAGACACCCTAAAACAGAGAAGGAGCTGATCGGGCGATCAACTCCTCTATTCTGATAACAGAAAGTACGGCAATGAAATTCAATCGTTACTGAACCAGCTCCTGCTCACTGAACATGCCTTCATAGAGAGGGCTGGACAGGTAACGCTCACCGGAATCCGGCAGTACAACCACAATATTCTTGCCGTCAAATTCAGGTTTCTCGGCAATCCTCAGGGCCGCGACCATGGCCGCGCCGCAGGAAATACCTGACATAATTCCCTCTTCCTTGGCGAGACGTTTGCCCATTTCAATGGCATCTTCATTGGAGACCTGCTCAACCTGGTCAACCATGGCCAGATCCAGGTTAGCCGGCACAAAGCCCGCGCCAATACCCTGGATTTTATGGGGAGAAGGTTTCACCTCTTCACCGTTCAGGGTCTGGGTAATCACCGGAGAGGCGGAAGGCTCAACAGCGATGCTGGTAATAGCCTTGCCCTTCTGCTGCTTGATATAGCGGGACACGCCGGTAATGGTGCCCCCGGTGCCCACCCCGGAAACCAATACGTCGATAGCACCGTCGGAGTCATTCCAGATTTCCGGACCAGTGGTCTGTTCATGGATTTTCGGGTTAGCCGGATTCTCAAACTGTTGCAGCATCAGGTAAGTATCCGGGTTCTTCTCAACAATCTCTTTCGCCTTGGCAATGGCGCCATTCATACCCTTGGCCGGCTCCGTAAGAACCAGCTTCGCGCCGAAGGCCTTGAGCATCTTTCGGCGTTCCAGGCTCATGGAAGCGGGCATGGTAAGGGTCAGGGGGATACCCTTTGAGGCCGCCACAAAAGCCAGGGCGATACCGGTATTACCGCTGGTGGGCTCCACCAGCTCCATGCCCGGCTTGAGTCGGCCACTCTCTTCCGCGTCCCAAATCATGCTGGCACCAATACGGCACTTTACGCTACCAGCAGGATTACGGGACTCAATTTTGGCAAAAATGTTCCTGCCCGGAGCCAGCCGCTGAATTTTCACCATTGGGGTCTTGCCAATGGTTCTAGCATTGTCAGAGTAGATTTCGCTCATGGTGCTCCCGCTTTATTAGCTGTGGTTCTTTAATTCACAGTGGCTTACAGGCTGTGAGTGAACCCTTGTCATTATCGGCATATCAACTATCCCTCACCGGGACAAACCTGTAAATGATCATTGCTCTTTGCGCTCATAGAAAGGTTTATATAGACGCTTATATCGCCAGAGCAAACCCGTCCCGGTTATTGATCTGGGTCAAATGTGTGGATAGAGTAGCCGCAGTCACAACAACGATAGCAATAAAACGGTCCGGATCTTCCCGGCCGGGACTCCACGGGAACGCCCATGAAATTCAACAGCACTGAAGACTATATCGCCACAGATGACCTGCGCCTCGCTGTCAATGCCTCTATCACCCTGCAGCGCCCGCTGCTGGTAAAGGGTGAGCCCGGCACCGGTAAAACCATGCTGGCGGAAGAACTGGCCAAATCCCTGGGCATGCGTCTGATCCCCTGGCACGTGAAATCCACCACCAGGGCCCACCAGGGTCTGTATGAGTATGACGCTGTTTCCCGTCTGCGGGATTCACAGCTGGGCGTAGAGGGCGTGCACGATATCAGCAACTACATCGTCAAGGGCAAGCTCTGGGAAGCTTTTGAATCCGACGAGCAGGTGGTTCTGCTGATTGACGAAATCGACAAGGCAGACATTGAATTCCCCAATGACCTTCTGCTTGAGCTGGACCGCATGGAGTTCCATGTGTACGAAACCCAGCAGCAGATCAAGGCCAAGCACCGTCCCATTATTATTATCACCAGTAATAACGAAAAGGATCTGCCGGACGCCTTCCTGCGCCGCTGCTTCTTCCATTACATCAACTTCCCCGACCGGGAAACCATGCAGGAGATTGTCAAGGTTCATTATCCCCGCGTTCAGGAAGATCTGGTAAAAGAAGCTCTGGAAGTGTTCTTTGACGTGCGTAAGGTACCGGGTATGAAGAAAAAGCCTTCCACTTCAGAGCTGATCGACTGGGTGAAACTGCTGATGGCCGATGACGTACCTGAAGAAATTCTCCGGGAGCGTGATCCGTCCAAGGCCATTCCTCCCCTGGCCGGTGCCCTGGTGAAGAATGAGCAGGATGTCCAGCTTCTTGAGCGTCTGGCATTTATGGCCCGGAGAAATCGTTAAACCACCTGCTTGTTTTTCTTAATCATGGCCGGCTTTCCTCAATTTTCAGAAAAACCGGCCTTGATATTTCTGACAGACCCTTTCTACCAGAAATGACCCACAGATTTTGCTGACGAGGCTTTTTTATAAATATTGTTTTTTATAAAGATTGTTTTTTATAAAGATTGTCTCCAGGATCCTTGCCTCGCTGCATTATCAGTTTCAGAACTACAAATAGCGTAGATATGTCGCATATCAGGAGAACGCTCGTTTAAATACAATGATTCAGGAGGGAGTATGAACCACATACAACCTGGGGAAAAAATTGTACACAGCAGACAACTCACCACAAAGCACCAGGGACAGGACAGTGATGACATTTTTTCTCCGTCAGCAAGGCCGCTGGATATTATCCAGCAGGAAATACACAACTACATCACCGAGCTGGAATTCCTCAGCTTCCGCTACAGCTCACTTCCATCCGGACTAAGCAATAACCAGTCGAGCGCGGAGCCACTCACATTTGATACCAAACAGCGTTCTGATGGCCGGGAAGGTTTCGGCACCCTCTCGGAAAAAATGCTCCACACCTATTATCAGACCATCGCCGAACAGGATAATCTCTGGCAAACCCTTGGAGACGTCAAAGCCCCTGTTATTCACCCGCTCCCCGGTGTCACCCGGCCGAGAACCCAGGCTTTCTTCAGCCGGTACAATATCAACAGCGTGCTTTTCCTGCCCATGCGCTGGCAGACAGGCAACAACTGGTTCTGCATCTTCTCACTGCAAAGCCATCTCCAGCCTGAAGAGTTAAGCGAGCACTATCAGCGGGTGAATAAAGCCCTGAACGCCAAGGTTCTGGGCTGGCATCTTGAGCTCATGGCTTTCCGCCAGGAAAAATTCAACCCGTATATCATCCGGAAGATTCTCTCACCACGGGCCAGACATATCCTGAAGCTGGCCTCCGATGGCTATTCCTCAAGGGCCATTGCGGAAATGACCGATATCAGCGATAACGGCGTGAATTACCACTACCGGGAAGCCAAGCGGGTTCTGGGGGCCAGAAACCGCACCCATCTTGTCTCTCTCGCCAAGGACCAGAAGATTATCTGACGGTTCTGATGACAGGCAGGCTGACTGTGGCCTGCCTCCTTTCCTGCCCTCATTCATCTCACATTCGTCCTGTTCATCCCCGTTCCCTGGTCTCTGAACGCTTGCCTGCATGGAACAGGTACTGCAGTATGCAGGCCATACATATAAATATCAGCGCTCTGCAGAACACAGAACAGGTGGAAAGGACTCCGCAAAGCTGCCCGATAAAAACAAATCACGAAAGATCTGCTTATGCTTACAATTGGTCAACTGGTCACCCGTAATGGCCGTAACTGGTCTCAACACGATGCCTTCGTAGAAGTCGATCGCCGTATAACCTGGGGTGAATTTGACCGCCGTACCGATGCCCTGGCCCATGTGCTGAAAAACCTTGGTGTCCAACCGGGCGAACGTGTGGCCATGCTGGCGGAAGACCGCATTGAAGTGGCGGAACTGCTGGCCGCCTGCGCGAAAGCCGGCCTGGTGCGGGTCGGGCTGAATATTCGCCTCTCTCCCCGGGAAAATGCCCACCTGATTGATGATTCACGGCCCCAATATCTGATTGTTCCCGCCCACGCCACTGGCAAAGCCGCTGATGCCATGGTTATCAGCAAACACCAGCCGGAACTGATCGGCATGGGCAATGGCCATGGTTACAATCATGACTATGAACAGTTAATTACCGATGCCCTGCCCCTCGGCTCGTTTACCCAGACGCCCAGAGAACAGATTATGCTGTGTTACACGACTGGCTCTACAGGTCTGCCAAAAGGGGCGATTTACGAACACAACAAGCTGCTGCGCTCAATCATATACACGGCCATGTGCGAAGGGGCAACCCATGATGATATCTGGCTGCACGCCATGCCCGCCGGCGGCGTGCCTATCATGCACCTGCTGCGCAACCTGTTCCATGGATCGACGACAGTAATCGTAGGTCACTGGTCTCCGGAAAAAGCCCTGATGCTGATGGAGCGGGAACGCACAACGATGACAGTGCTAGTGCCAACAATGGTCGCCTCCCTGCTGGAAAGCCCGGAACTGAAGAACACCGACCTGAGTGCCATGAAACTGCTGGGTTACGGTGCGTCCCCCATGCCACCGGCAATGATCCGTGAAGGTATGGAGAAACTGGGCTGTCCCTTCCTGCAGATGTTCGGTACCACGGAACTGACCGGTATGGCTACCATGCTGTATCCATCCGACCATGAGAAAGCTTTGAATGGGGAACCGGATATTCTCGTCTCCGCCGGCAAGCCCCTGCCCTGGGTGGATATCCGTATTATTGATGAAAATGGGGAAGATGTTCCCGCCGGTGAGATGGGTGAGCTGCTGGTTCGCAGTGAGCTGACCATTTCCGGTTACTGGAACCAGCCGGAGAAATACGCTGAAACGGTAAAAGACGGCTGGTTGTATACCGGCGACTTTGCCCGCCAGGATGAACAGGGATATGTCTATCTTGGAGACAGGGTTGGCTTCCGTATGAAAACCGGCGGATACAATGTTTTCCCTACGGAGATTGAAGCGGTTGTTGCCGAACACCCTGCTGTTCACGAAGTCAGTGTGTTTGGCCTGCCCGATGAACTCTGGGGTGACCGTATCCATGCGGTGGTCACTCTGAAATCCGGCCAGAATTTAACAGAAGAAGAATTGCAGGGCTTCTGCGAAAACCGCATTGCCCGGTTTAAAATCCCCAAATCTGTAGATATCTGGGATGAACTGCCCAAAGGAGCTACGGGTAAAATCCTGAAGCGAACCATTATTGACTATTACCGCAAAAAAGAAATAGCTGAGACCTGAATGTGAAGATTGCACATAAGTGAGTCGGTTCCGGGATTCCTGTTTCCAAAGGCCATGGATGGCCTGGGAGCGCCCCAGGGTATGGAAAACCCTGCGGCGCGGAAAACAGGAATCCCGGAGCCAGACGGCTTGTTATCCCCGGCCAGAGCATTGCATGCAGACTTTAACTTCCCTATTCTTCGTTCCATCGCTGCCATAAACGACAACAACAGATGCTGCTGAACTTCTTTGATACCCTGCGCCAGTACGGCGCTCCCGTCAGTATCCGGGAACATCTTGATCTTCTGGAAGCACTCCAGGGGCATCTGACGTTCGCCGACAGGGAAGAGTTTTATCACCTGGCCAAAGCCATCCTGATTAAGGACGAGCGCCACTTCGACAAATTCGACCGGGCCTTTGCCGCCTTTTTTGAAGGGGTAGATACTCTCGAAATGATGCCCGATGCCATGATCCCCGAAGAGTGGCTGCGCAAGGAATTTGAGCGTTACCTCACCGACGAGGAAAAAGCCAAGGTACTTGGCTTTGATAGCTTTGAAGAACTGATGAAACAGTTCAAGGAGCGCTTAAAGGAACAGCAGGAACGTCACCAGGGCGGTAACAAATGGATTGGCACCGGCGGCACGTCCCCCTTTGGCGCTTACGGCTTTAACCCTGAAGGTATTCGTATCGGTCAGGAAGGTGGCCGTAACCAGCGTGCGGTAAAAGTCTGGGACAAACGTGAATTCCGCAACCTGGACGACGATGTAGAGCTGGGTACCCGTAATATTAAAGTCGCCCTGCGTCGCCTGCGTAAATTTGCCCGGGAAGGGGCGGCGGAAGAATTGGATATTGACGACACCATCAATTCAACCGCCCGTTCCGGGGGCATGCTGGATATCAAGATGGTGCCCGAACGCCATAACAGCGTAAAAGTTCTGCTGTTTATAGATATTGGCGGCACTATGGATGCCCACGTAAAAGTCTGTGAAGAACTGTTCTCGGCGATTAAGACCGAGTTTAAACATCTTGAGTTCTTTTACATTCATAACTTTATTTATGAATCTGTCTGGAAAGATAACTACCGCCGCCATCAGGACCGTATCCAGACTATGGATATTCTCCACAAATATGGTGATGACTATAAAGTGATTTTTGTGGGAGACGCTTCCATGGCCCCCTACGAAGTGAGCCAGCCCGGCGGCAGCGTAGAGCACTGGAACGAAGAAGCCGGTTCCACCTGGATGCTGCGGTTTATGGAGAAGTACAAGCGACTGATCTGGCTGAACCCTTATCCGGAACAGCACTGGGAATACACGACATCAACCACCATGATCCAGGAACTGTTAGAAAACCGCATGTATCCCCTGAGCGTAAAAGGAATTGAAGACGGTATGCGTTACCTCAGCAAATAACTCTATAAAAAGTAGCTCTATAAAAAGTGGCGCTGTAAACAACCTGCCACCGGTTTCACGACTCAGCGGCAGGTTCTTCCTCTTTTATCTCCAGCACAGGCTGGTACTCCAGATGCACTCCTTCCCGTTCCACCAGTAAACCAATCAGATATTTCTGGCTGTTATACAGCACAGTTATTCTGGACTGATCGCCCATGCTCAGAGCAACTTTGTGCCCTTCCGGGTTCTCCTCAAGAGAAACTTTCCCAATCAAGGCCGGCTGATCCAGCAGCAGGAAAGGGCAACGGTAGCGTCTGTCGGAATTATCTGTCTCGCTTTGACTGCCTGTCTGACGATTAACATCATAAGCCAGCTGCAGAAGATCAATCATTCCACCATATTCGCTGACATTTACCAGGTCTTCCTGATTCCCTTCCTCTTGGCCATAGCGTTCGACATAAACCATATACAGTCCGCCATCATTCAGGTTCAGCTCTGAGGCCGGAAAATCATCGGGCACAGACTGCCCCTGGGGAAATGCACTTGAAACCTTTAACTCACTGCTATTGCTCGCAGCGGAATATTCCAGCGCCATGGTGCCCTGATACTCCTGCCCCCCTTTCTTTAAAACGAGTGAAAATTTTGAACTGTTCCCAGGAAGACCGGTTATATCGGATATATCTTTTCCTCCCCATTCATCGCCATACCCTGCCTGTCCCAGAAACCCCAGAATCACCCCGGCCAACACACCTGCGGCTGCCAATCTCATATTTGTTCTCCACTGTTTATCCAGAGGAGTCCATTCCCACACACCATGCCCTTGCCCGGATTCAGACAGGATAACTAACACAAGGTTCAGCAATACCAACAGACAGCCGGTCAGCCTGGCTGGCATTCCCGGTCAGTCTGGCTGACAGCGCAAAAGTGAAACAAAAGGTAACTTTAGAGAAGATTCTGAAAAAATTCAGGCACGATAGCCGTCGCAGGGCCCGTCCTGCAGTGGTCAAAGGCATCAGCATTGGCACTGGCCTCCAGGTTCAGTTCAACGGTTCTCGCCCCTGCGGCTCTGGCCTGCATAAAGAACCCTGCGGCGGGATAAACGTTGCCCGAAGTACCAATACTGATAAACAGATCACAGCGAGACAGGTGCCGGTCAATGACATCCATGGCCAAAGGCACTTCCCCAAACCAGACAATATGTGGCCTCAGCCCACCAGACTTCTGGCATTGACCACAGACCGAATCCTGGTTCATATCCCCGGTATGAACATCAACGGCATGACAGTGGAGACAGCGGGATTTACACAGCTCCCCGTGCATATGAATCAGGCTTCGGGATCCTGCCCGCTCATGGAGATCATCCACATTCTGGGTGACCAGAAGAAACTCACCGGAATAATTCTGCTCAAACTCCGCCAGAGTCTTATGGGCCAGATTAGGCTCCACACTCCCAAGCTGCTGGCGACGGGCATTGTAAAACCGGTGAACAAGGGCTGGATCACGGACAAAGCCCTCAGGGGTTGCAACATCTTCAATGGCATGGTCTTCCCAAAGGCCGTCGGATGCCCTGAAGGTACGGATACCAGATTCTGCCGACACACCCGCGCCGGTAAGCACGACAATGGATTGATAAGAAGAGCGTTGTTTTTTTGAAGAATGGAACATCGGCATATGTCTTATTGAGCCTGACGATGTCCCATCATATCCTATTAAGGAAAGTGAACGTTAAGGGAAGAAGAAGGGCAGGATTTATATCGGGTTCTGCATTTGGCTCTGCTGGTACTGCTGATCAGCACCACCGGAGAAAATCGCCTGCTTGGCGGCTTCAATATCCTCCTCAACCTTTCTCATCCCCTCTTTTTCTTCCTCCATCTGACGGGCCAGCTGCATAAGGAATTCGTTAAAATCACCGTCCGGATTATTGCGCATGGCCTTGGCCTGGGCCAGGTCATAGTCAGCAGAACTAATGGCATCATCAATATCATCCCCGCCCACATCCGTAATCTGCTGCTGAAGGGACTCAATACCATCAACAGACTCTGAACCAGCCACATGCCCCTGAATGGCATCACTCAGAATCTGTTTCTGCACCGCTTCCGGGGAAGCGTGCTCCCGTACCATTTCCGTCAGCTGCTCATGGAGCTCCGCAGAAATAATGCCACGCTCCTCCATAAAGTTCAGGCGGGCCAGATGTTTCTGAGGGTTCACGGGCTGATCTTTCAGGGCGCAGTGAATGCAATCCTCTTCATAATCCTTCTGGAAATTCTCCACCATGGCCAGACCGGGGCCATAGGCCTGCTCCATCACCTGCTGCCGGGCTTCCCCTGTTTTCTGTATGGCCACCTTGTCCATAGCCCCCGACGCGATTAATCCCGCGCCAACGGGGAAGAAAATAGCTCCCAGTACAATTTTCGCTGTTGCGCATTCATCCGCCTTCTGGTTGCTGGCCGGGTCGAGCTGATTTTCCAGTTCGCTGACGCGCTTCTCATTGGTATCCTGCACTTTCTGACGATTGGTCAGGGCGTTCTGCTCCTGGGTTTCCTGCATACGCTCATCAGACTCAGTCCTCAGACCATTTATCACTGCCTGCAGCTGATTCAGATCCATACCGGAAATCGCCCCTTCCGCCCCCGGCACCGGTGATGCCAAAGGTACTGCCCGACCTCCGGGTGTAGCGGGTTCTACGCCGGCACTGTAAAAGCTGATACCACCCGTTCCGGCATCCAGCATACCGCCACCGATCCGGCCGGGCTGCTTATCCATAACCTGCTGATGGTGATCGTCCCTGTGCAGCTGCTGAATGCCATTGTATCCGTTAACCTGAGTCATAATTACTCTCCCGTGGCCGGTGTCAGACGCTGCAGCATGTTATCTGCAATCTTTTTCAGGGGCTGGTAATGGCTGTTCCTGGCCGCCCTGGCCCGGAGTACCAGCAGAGCTTCCCTGGCCTTATCCGGCCTTCCAAGCTCTTCCCAGGCATGAGCCAGATTCAGGGCTGGCCCCGGATCGGCGAAGTCCATGGCCACGGCCTGCTGGAGCACCTGAACAGCTTGCTCTGCCTGGCCGGACTGCAGACAACAGGCACCAAATCCGGCAAGAAAGCGAGGGTTTTTGTGGTCCTGAAAACTCAGGTAAAGAAACAGGCTACGGGCCGTTTGATAATTTTCCGCCTGATAGTGGCTGAACGCCTGGGCGTAAATGCCTTCAAGCAGCTCCTGGGGTATGTTCTTGTGGGCGGCCATGGTGACCCCGTCCTGCATACCGGCCAGCAGGTGGTGATCTCCCCCCAGCGCCGCCAGCATATCCCTGAGTACGCTCATCTCTCTATCTCCCTTCAGAACCACAGTTATTCCTAAAGCATACTCAGGGGGATTGGACAGGCTTCCACCATTTGGAAATCGCAGTTACGGAGGCATATTCAGTGGGGCTATATAAAAAGAGAGATCAAGCAGAAATAATGGAGGAGAAGCCATTCTATTGACAGCACTCCCCTTATTTGAAAAATCAATCAGACAGAGCGATAGCTTTCAGCCCCTACCATTTGGACAGAAATTTTTTCGGATCATTTACCGGCAGCTCTTTAATTTTTCCCTGGGGCGTCCCCAGATAGATAAATCCGCAAAGCTTTTCGTGGCTCTCCAGGCCCAGCTCTCGGGCCAGCAGCGGCTCATAACTCGCTATACCGGTTCGCCACATGGCACCTATGCCCAGATAGTGGGCCGCATTAAGAATATTGCCCACAGCCGCACCCAGCGAGAGAAACTGTTCGCTCTCCGGCACCTTTTCATGTTCCACCGGGCACAGTATCGGCAATAAAAGGTCGGGGGCACGCAACGGGGCTTTGCGCAGGCGCTCCTGCTGAGCCTCGGTTAAATCTGGATCTCTTTCCAGGCCAGCCCTTGCCAGAATATTCCCCAGAGCCTGACGGCGGTCGCCGGTTATTCGGATAAAACGCCAGGGCTGGAGATGGGCATGATCGGGAGCCCGCAGGGCAGAGCGAATTAGAAGGTCATATTGCTCTTCATTCGGCCCCGGTTCAGTTAACAGTGGTACCGACACCCGAGACAATAACTGCTTTAGTCCGTTCACACTTCCCCCATTCTCGCGTATGTCATATTTGAGCTTAATAATAACGGCAGCGGCTGGAAACGAGAATGTATTGTTTGCAGTTGTCCGGGTAAACATCAACTCTCAGTCAGGAAACCGATAAGCTTAAGAACCGGAAGCCTGAGGCATCCTGTTGACCAGTATGGCTCAGGACAATTTTAACTTCCGCAGCGGGTGGGTTTAACGCCCACCTCTTTACCTGCAACAACTGTGGTTCCCTGCCCCTTTATTGTCATCACAAAATTCCGGATGACCTAACTGCGATGTAACACAACCTGGAACCATTCTGCTACCACGATTCACGAAACAGCAGCTATTGTTCCTGAAGCCCCAAATGGAGTTCACATGGTCGATACCGTTACAACACCCTTTGTCATAGCTTAAAGGCTCGAATAGATTATTCGCTGGAGACTCAAAGCAACAGGTATTGATGTCGCCATTATGGTTCACACCGCATAAATCAACATTGGTAGTACAGGCCAGGCATTGCCCGAGCTGAACCCGCCCCTCATAATTGCCATACCCGGAGGGAACGCAATCATGACAATCCCCTTTGTACCATTTCCCATTCTTGTCAACATGAATATCACATTGCGAATAGGTGTGATAAACACCATTAAGATTTCCAACTTTTATATAGACATATTTCACATCCGTCGACATCTCCCTTGAGTCACAGCGGTCAGCCCAGTTTGTATTTGTAAGAATAGTGCCTTCCTTGCACAAGGATATGCCCATTCCGACCTGCCCCATAGGTAATGGAAGCTGAGGATCAAAATAAAACTGCCCATAGCCGTCTTCTTTGCGCCCAATAACACCGTCTGGATACAGGGTATCGTTAGACTGTTGGGTGCAAACGGGCAGTAAAGAACCATAAGATTTCGATACCGGACTCATTGTCGGAGCATCGCAGGTGGGTAGAGAAGACGCTTTACCCGCGAACATAAACAGGAGCATAAAAGTGCCAGAGACAGCGGATATGTACTTGAAATAACCTGACATGATGAACGACTCTACATCTACAAGCTGGAAATCCCGCCAGAGTATAGCCTTTTATTCGTACACTGCCTTTTAAAGCAATCCCACACAGACTTTCCCCATTCTCACATATGTCATATTGGCGAAGAATAATGAAATTTCATCGGCCAAAAGCGGGAAAGCAGTCTGGCAGTTGCCAGGTTGACATCGACAGTCAGCCAGGAAACCGATAATCTTGACCGGAAACAATTATATGCTTGGTTTAAGCCTCCTATGGTGCAACCTTCCCAGACCAACACCTACTGTTCAGCATCAATCTCAGACAGAAAGCAACAGGAACGTCTGTGGCTCAGCTGTCGTTATCTGCCCTGGATAACAGCGGCGGTACTGGTTATAGCCGGACTCCTGAATAAACAGACAGAGGCCAGCAATATCTGGCTTGTCCCCCTGGCGCTGCTGTTCCCCTGGTTGAGCTTTGCCCTGCTGAAGCGCTTTCCTAATATAAAACCTGATCGTAAAACAATTGAAATGGGCCTCGACAGCTGGCTGCTGGGTGCCTTTCTTATTTATCTTCATCCCGGCCTGACAGTGATCGCCGGTTATATGATTATTATCCTGGTTGTCGCTATCAGCCTGAAAGGCGCCGCCTTCAGCCTGGTACAGACTTTCCTGTTTTTCAGCGGCTGTTTAATTGCCTGGGCAGCACATCCGGTCTCACCACTGGTTGCCTCTCCCGTAGAACTTTCTGCCATTATGTTTGCTGGCCTGCTGGCCTCCCTGATGACCACTGCCTGGCAAACCAGGAAGAGCAGGCAGAACCTGATCAACGACATGACAAGCGAACGGCAGGCTCTGCAGAAACAAATATGGAAAGCTAACATCATGGCCAAGTACCTTTCGCCCCAGGTACGGGAACTGATCAACAAAAACAGCCTCAAGCTGATGAATCCGGAAACCCGCCGTCGTCGCCTGACAGTGTTTTTCTCCGATATCGAAGGTTTTACCCAACTCAGCGATGAGCTGGAGCCGGATGTACTGGCCAGAATACTCAACCACTATCTGGATGAAATGTCCCAGATAGCCCTGCGCCACGGCGGTACTATCGACAAGTTTATAGGCGACAGCCTTATGGTGTTCTTCGGAGACCCGGTTTCCCTCGGTGACCGGGAAAATGCCCGGGCCGCCGTTGCTATGGCCATTGAGATGCGCCGTCACCTGAAATTTCTTCGCCGGCACTGGCGCAGTCTGGGTATCACCCACCCCCTGAATATCCGTATGGGCATCAGTACCGGTTACTGCAACGTGGGTAATTTCGGCACCAGGGACAGAAAGGACTACACCATTGTTGGCCGGGCGGTAAACCTCGCCAGTCGTCTGGAGGGTATGGCGGACTCCAACCAGATTATGATCACCGAAGAAACCCATTTTCTGGTGGAAGACCATATTCTCTGCAGCAAGGGAACGCCGCTGTCTGTGCGGGGCCTGCACCAGCCGGTCCAGGTGTTCCAGGTGATGGACTTTCGCCGGGATCTGGGAGCCCGCCAAACCTGGCTGGATGAGGAGGTACAGGGATTTTCCCTTTATATGGATACCACCCGGCTGGAATCCATTTCCCGCACCAGGGTGTTGAAAGCTCTGGATAAAGCCACCCGCCAGTTGAAAGAACGGGTGTTAAACAGCGAAGTCTATTGATGGAGCTTATTGCCTGGCCAGGCGGCGGTTGGTTTCTTCCCGGCCACTGTCACTGCGCCAGGGATTAATATCCAGCCCGCCCCTACGTACATAACGGGCGTACACTGTCAGTTGCCGGGCTCCACATAACCGTTTCATATCCATAAAAATGCGTTCCACACACTGTTCATGGAAATCCTGGTGCTGACGGAAAGAGCAGATATATTTCAGTAACCCTTCCCGATCAATTTTTGGGCCGGTGTAGTCAATAACCAGGGTGCCCCAGTCCGGCTGACCGGTCACAGGGCAGTTAGACTTCAACAAATGGGTATGCAGACACTCCGACACATGCTGGCTGTCGTCCGTTTTCAGAAATCCGGTTTCCAGCGTATAAGTATCGATAGCAATATCCAGATCATCAATACACTCCCCTTCAGCGGATTCCATACCCAGCTGTTCCAGTTCGGTCATGCTTTTCAGGTAAACCTTAACCGGCGCGCCAGCGGCTGCAGACAAATCCCGGGCCATGGTATCACGCACGACAGAGGTGCTGGAGAAATGGGACTGGTTAAAGGAGTTCAGGTACAGCTTGAACGACTTTGACTCAATAATATTGGGAGAATTACAGGGCAGCACAAAGACACCAGCCATGACCACCGGCTTGCCCTTTTCATTCAACCAGGACAGCTCAGGACTATTCCATATATCAATGCCGGTAAACGGCAGGTTGCCCTGGTCCAGTCCCAGGGCCTCCCATTTGGGGCCGCGGGGAATGGAAAACAGCAGGCTTGCGTCATACTGGCTGACGTATTCACTGTGCTGGCCCAGGGGGGAATCATTAACCGTATTACTCATACTTTAATCAGCTTCTCAGACCTCTACCTTTGTTCAACAGTTTCAACGACACCGTGAACAATACAACAACAGCCACCACCATAATGGTGAAGGCCACCGTCAGATCAACCACTCCACTGTAGCCCAACATGCCGTATCGGAAAGCATTCACCTGATAAAGAATCGGGTTTACCTGGGACACACCCTGCCAGAACTCTGGAAGCACCGATACGGAGTAAAACACACCACCCAGATAGGTCAGCGGGGTTAGGACGAAGGTAGGAATAATGGACACATCATCAAAACTTTTGGCAAACAGAGCATTGATAAACCCGCCCAGGGCAAACATCAGCGCGGTCAAAACCACCGCCAGCAGGGTAATACCCAGGCTATACACCTGGAAATTCACAAAGAACAGGGACAACAGAATCACAATACCCGCAGTCATCAAACCACGGGTCACGCCACCACCGATATAACCCAGCAGGATAATCCAGTTAGGTACCGGAGAGACAAGCAGCTCCTCCACACTCTTCTGGAACTTATTGCTGTAAAAGCTTGAAGATACATTGGAATAGCTGTTGGTAATCACAGACATCATCACCAGTCCGGGTACCACAAAGGTCATATAATCAAAGCCACCCATAGTGCCAATACGGCTGCCAATCACATTGCCGAAAATCACAAAGTACAGGGCCATGGTAATGGCCGGCGGCAGCAGGGTCTGGGGCCAGATACGGAGAAAACGCCTGACTTCCTTTATGTAAATCGTACAGAAAGCTATCCAGCTTTGTTGAATACCCATGATATTGTAAATAATCTCAGAAAATATTTTAAATGTGTTCTATCCGGCTTTGGGGAACCATCTGGTCAATCAACCCCGAGGACCAGTCATCCCTACAAACAGCTCTTCCAGTCGATTGGATTTATTCCGCATACTGACCACATCCACTTTGTAGTCACTGAGCTGGCGGAACAGCCCGTTCAAGCCCTGGATTTTCTTAACTTCCACTTCCAGGGTGTGGGCATCCACCTGGCGCACCTCATAACCGGCAAAGGTCGCAGATTCTGGCAACGGCTGACGCACGTCCAGAAAAAAACTTTCCCGGTCCTGCTTCAGCAGCAGTTCTTTCATGCTGGTGTTTTCAACAATATCCCCTTCATTGATAATGGCGATATTGCGGCACATCTGCTCCGCTTCTTCCAGATAGTGGGTGGTGAGAATCACCGTGGTGCCGGATTCGTTAATTTCCTGAACAAACTCCCACAGGCTACGACGCAGCTCAATGTCTACACCGGCAGTGGGTTCATCAAGGATCAACAGGCGGGGTTCATGGATCAGCGCCCGGGCAATCATCAGCCGGCGTTTCATACCACCGGACAGCATACGGGACGGGGTATCCTTTTTGTCCCACAGCCCCAGTTGTTCCAGGTATTTCTCGCTGCGCCGGCGGGCTTCCCGACCGGAAATACCGTAATACCCGGCCTGGGTAATCACAATATCCTGCACCTTCTCAAACTGGTTGAAGTTAAACTCCTGGGGCACAACACCGATCTGGCACTTGGCTTTAACCAGCTCTTTATCAATGTCATAGCCGAAAATATCCACATACCCTGAGGTTTTATTGACCAGAGATGACACCACACCAATAGTCGTAGATTTTCCAGCACCGTTCGGCCCCAACAGGGCAAAGAAATCCCCCTCGGTCACAGACAGGTCTATCCCCTTCAGCGCTTCGTGGCCATTGTCGTAAATCTTGCGAAGCTTGCGTATGGTCAGGGCGTTGCTCATTTCACTCCATCATAATCATTACTTGATCCGAAAGGGCGATCTTATAATATCTGGTTGTAAAAACAGACCATGATTTCCATTTGATTAAGGGAAGAACCAATATTCCCTTATCCCTGCCCTGCGGTATTTGATCATTCAACCCTTGACCTTGCCTGCCGGCTTCTCTAGGTTGTGATCATTTTTACGATGCCCTTTCAAATGTCTGAACAAACACCTGAGAAAGCAATGGACTTTTTCACTTTTCACCGCCAGATACTGGCAGAATTCTCCAGAAAACTGCCTGCCGCACTGGCGGAAGTGGTTCAGGAAGAACAACGGCAGGAACTGATTCATAACCTGACGGCGGCCTGTGAAGAGCTGGATGCCAACCCCGCCGGTGGCTGGCATCTGGGCCAGAACTGGCTGTTCAGTTTTATTGGCAACCACCCTCAGCTAACCCCAGTGGTTCCCCGGGATCTACTGTGGTTCTTTGGTGGGGATTGCCTGCATTTCCTGACCGATGAAGAGATCAGCAAATTCCAGCAGATAGAAGACAGGGTTTCTGAAAATCCGGACCTTAGCTGGACTAATTCCCGCCGCCAGATCCTCCATCATTAAAAAAGACACAAGACTTCAGCCGCTTATATCTTAATGACCGGCTGAAGACTATTCACGATTGACGACTTGCAGCCCATAATCCCGGTTCTTTTCGCTGAGCAGAAGATCAAGGGCAGTTGGCTTGTTTCGGATACCCCAACGGCCAGGTACAGACTCCGGGAGAACTACACTCTGCGGTACACTGCCCTGAGTCGGCCGGAAATTCATAGGCTCTATAACAGCTCACATCCCGCCTGATTTCTGCGCTTCTTATTTCCTTTTCGCACTGCTCATTGTGAGGGCCAGTATGTCCGGCGATCACCTGAACGCCGCTTCCCAGCAGAGAAATTCCCAGCATAATATTGTAGATCCCCTGTTTCATGTGTCATTTACCTCTATTTCACCGGAATAAACAAGGCACATGCCCTGACATGTTTCATGTATCGTAGTAGTGATAAAAATACAGGCACCTTTTTTCTTTCAGAAGCATCTGAATCCGACTTTAATATTCTGATTAATGAAACGGGGTTCCACTCGGGCAATGACTGCCATCAACAACACTCGGAACAAAAGCAAACGACCCCGCACACAAATCAGACTTTGTTAAGACTTTGTTAAACAATCTCAAGACTTATGCCCGAATCCTGATTCCAGTGCACAGTAATAGCTGTAATTTCCATTCGCTCCCCCATACGGGCAATGCAGGCAGAAGCCAGGGTTGGCAGCATTATCCGGTTAATGGCATGTTCAATAGCGCGGGCACCTATATTGGGATCATCACAGCGGTCAACCAGCCGCTCAAGCACCTCATCATCACATTCAAACCTCGCCCCATAATGCTCATGGACCCTGCGACTCAGTTTCTCCAGGGCCAGTGAACCTATGGACTTAAGCTGTTCCCTGGTCAGTGGATAGAAAGGAATGGTTTCGATACGTCCCAGAAACGCCGGTTTAAAATACTGCTCCAGTGTCGGACGAATGGTATTCAGCAATTCTCTGGTTTCAGGCCAGGCGGCTTCATTGTCAACATCGCAGGTTTCGGCAATGTCACTGGCGGCGGCATTGGAGGTAAGGATGATCAGAGTATTACGGAAATCCACCTCCCGCCCCTCACTGTCACTGACCCGCCCCTTATCAAAAATACGGTAGAAAATATCATGGACACCGGGATGAGCCTTCTCAAACTCATCCAGCATCAGAATGCAGTAAGGGTTGCGCCGTACGGCTTCAGTCAACACGCCACCTTCGCCATAGCCTACATAACCGGCCGGCGCTCCCAGCAGCATGGACACCTTATGCTCCTCCTTGAACTCCGACATATTGATGGTCACCATATCCTGCTCGCCGGTAAACAGAATATCCGCCAAAGCCAACCCGGTTTCTGTTTTTCCCGTACCACTGGGGCCACAGAAAAACAGTACACCAATAGGCCGGCTTGGATCAGTCAGCCCTGCCCTGGCCACCCGCAGACTTTCCGCTACAGCCTCCAAGGCATGTTTCTGCCCAATTACCCGTTTCGCCAGCCGTGATTCCAGGGTTCTCAAACGATTCATCTCATCGGAGACAATGTTCCCCAGGGGAATCCCTGTCCAGGACGAGAGCACATCGGCAATCACCTCTTCAGACACCTGAGTCGGCATAAGCCCTGATTCTCCCTGACATCTGGATAACTCTTCCCGGCAGGCCCGGTAACGGCTGCGGACGCTTTCATCCACAGCATCACGGCTTTCCCGAAACTGGGTATCAATGATCTGCTGCAGCTCTGTCAGTTCCTGAACCAGTGCCTGCTCTTTCTGCCACTGGGCATTCAGTGTTTCCAGTTGTCCATGTATATCTTTCAGACGACTCTGAATGTTTGGCAAATCTTCTCCGGTGCTGTCATTCACCAGCGCTTCCCGCTCCCTGGATGCTACTTCCTGCTTTAAACGACGTTGCTCCTGCTCCAGGGATTCCAGATGTTCCGGTCGCGCATGGCGGGCAAGAGCCACACGGGAACATGCTGTATCCAGTACACTGATGGCCTTATCAGGCAGACGTCGTGAAGGCAGATAACGCACGGTCAGGTTAACCGCACCAGCCATGGCCTCCTCCAGTATCCTGACATCATGGTGTTGTTCCAGTGAACTGGTCAGGCCACGGAGTATCTGTACACAATCATCTTCTGTCGGTTCGCTCACCCGGATTGTCTGGAAACGCCGGGCCAGGGCCTGGTCCTTTTCCATATACTGGTGATACTCAGCCCATGTCGTTGCCGCGACTGTACGGAACTCTCCCCTGGCCAGGGCCGGTTTCAGTAGGTTGGCGGCGTCATGTTGCCCGCTGGCCCCGCCCGCGCCAATGAGAGTGTGGGCCTCGTCGATAAATATAATGACCGGCTCTACCGATTGTTTTACTTCGCGGATGACATCCTTCAGTCGGTTCTCAAACTCTCCCTTAATGCTTGCCCCTGCCTGCAGCAAAGCCAGGTCCAGGGTTCGCAGCTGAATTCCTTTTAACCGGCCCGGCACCTCACCGGCCACTATGGCCTGGGCCAGTCCTTCGACAATAGCTGTTTTCCCTGTCCCCGGATCTCCCACCAGCAGAGGGTTGTTCTGGCGACGGCGACAGAGAATATCAATGGTCTTGCGAATTTCCCCATGGCGTCCGATAACGGGATCAAGCCTGCCCTCTTTAGCCTGGGCGGTCAGGTCAATGGTAAAATTATCCAGCGCCCCGCCTTCCTGTGGGCCACTAGCAGGAGCCTTTCCACTTTCCCCACTCATTTCATCAGCAGAGCTGGCGGACGCCTGTTTCTTCAGCCCTTCAAGAGAGATCTTCTCAAACTCAGATGAGAGGGTATCACTGCCTACTTTGCGGTTTTCTCTCTCCAGCTCCGCCAGCAGAAGGTCAAGAGAACCCACACGGGAACGGTTGAAATTCACCGAAGCCAGTAGCCAGGCATCTTCGGCCAGTCCCACAAGGGCGGGAGAAAGTCCTGGCTGACGGTCATTACCGGTACGAAATCCATCAATACGGGACTGCAAATCCTCATCCAGGCGGCCACGGTCAAGACGCATATCCGCAACCAATTGTTCCAGCTCGGGGTTACGGGCTGTCAGCAAGGCTTTAAACCAGTGTTCTATCTCCACATCATGGTGACCACGCCCCATGGCATCGCCAGCCGCCGTTTCCAGCGCCTTGCGGGTACCTGTATCCAAGCGGGCTATCAGTTTTTTCAGGTTCACCATGACCATAGACATACCTCACCATCCGTTCATAAATAAAGGAAGGTGTTACGTATAGCACCGGAATGGGTGATTCCCAGAAACAGACCGTCTTATTTTATTGAACAGACAGGTACCGCTGCTCAGAAAAGTGTGACATTCCAGCGTTGCAGCCTATTGCGATCTCCACCAGGCCTTTCACATAATTGGCGGGACAAGCTTGAGAAGCCCAGACAGTTTTGCCCGGTTCACCAAAGGTTCAAGGTATTGGCTTAAACAAAAATATCGGTGTGGACTCAACCAGTGATAAGCCTAGATGACTATGGCCAGATATCTTGTGTTCGAGAGAGGTACTGCAAAGGAATCAGCAAGAGACTAATCAGCAAGAAACTATCTGGCCCTTAGTTTTATCCGCACCATCCCTCCCCGGCAGCGCTCAGGTGCCAGGCACACCGACTGCCCCAGCTGGGATTCCGGCTGGCAGGCACTGAGAACCGGCTGCTGCAGAAAACATCTTCGGGCCATCACATAAACGGCCACCGGTGTACGACAGGCCAAATACAGACCAGCCATTTTTAACACCGCATCCCACATTTCACTGCTCTCCAGCACCTGCAGCAGCTGGTCACGACCAGAAGGCAGCAGAAGAACATCCACCCGCCAGCTATCCAAGTAACCACTGGTCCCCAGCACCAGGCCTTCCCCCAGACGGTTATTCTGCCCCCTGCTGCCTATTCTCACTCTGGTATCATTCGCGATTCTGTGCCGCCTTACCGACGCGGTACGTACCACAACCCGTACCTGGAAGTAGTCCGCCAGTACCATGCGCAGCCCTTCCAGATGCCTGTGGGCCGGAGCCAGCAGTCCCGCAAATCGAATACACTGCTGCCAACCGGACAACTGGCAAATACCCGCAGGCAGTAAGGCTTCAAACAGCTCATAGATAACCTTTCCCGGGGAGCCTGGGTCGGTAACCTCTGCCAGTGTAGCCAGGTCATATTTATACCGGGTGCGTACCAGCCGCCTCAGCCAGGGAGCCTCAAAAAGTCCGATAAACTCCCTCATTGCCTTATCACCGGTTTCCAGCTCAAGAGCCAGGGCCGCATCTTTCAGGTAATGGGGCAGTACTCCCTTCGCCCCGGTCAGGGATTCAATCACGCACTCGATATCCCAACCGGACGTCTGCCGCCGGACACTCAGCACTTCCTGCCCGCTGGTACGGGGAATAGCCCGCACCCGGAGATTAATATCCTGGGAACGGGCTGTATACCTTTTCATCTGCCGGATAATCCGCAGGGCCTGCTCCAGGGAAAAGAGTTCCGGATTTTCCTGCAGGCGGCGGATTACAGACCGGCCTGGCGTGCCTGATGCCGACGACACTGGGTAAGTACTCCGTGCTGCCCCTGGAGGGTAAAACTCAGCTGTAAAAAACTGTCAAAACCGGCATAGGCGGCTACCAACCGGTCCAAACTCTGAATAAACAGATACAAAGAGGACTCCTTCAGTGGCTCAGGATCAATCGTGATATGAATACGCATGCCTCTGGCCAAACAATGACGTCCGCCAATATAAACAGGCGCAGTCACGGGTTCACAGGTTAAAGAACGCAGAGACTCAATCCATGCTTCCCCATCGGGCGCCTGCCCCCGCATATGTAACCGTAACAACAAAATCAGGGTCTGTTCCGGATGTTTCTCCGACAACAGCCCCTCGAAGTTCATCTGTAACAATGACAGCAAAGACCAGACAGCTTTGTAATCCGCAGGGGGCTGGCGTCTGGCCGTAGGGCTGTCCATCAGCCGGGCAACACCATTCAGCTCAATATTATCAATACACTCCAGACGGGTACCCGCCGCCAGTGCCTTGGGCTGATTACCGTGGCTGCACAGGGTATCCACCAGAAACACCCGTCGCTCATTCACCGCCGGGTTGTAATTGATATCCGACAACGCCAGATAGGTATGCAGCTTTCCTCTGGTTTCCCTTCCTCCGACTTCCAACCAGTAAAGGCCGGTGATGCTGTCGTTAAAATTCAGTCCATAAAGAGGCGGGACAGGCTTCTGCTCCGGGTCAGTAATATCTGTTACCTGATTCACGCACCAGACCTCTGCGTCACTGCCGGAACGGGCCTCAGGGTTGACCCGCTCCCGCATACGGCTGTAATCCAGCAATATAGGCTCTGCCTGGCAGGGAAACAGGTTCACAACCGGCACACAGCCGGTACGAAAGCGTCCGGCACCCACGGACCGGGACAGCTCCGGTGGCGCATCCCTGAGCAGAAGATAAATATGCAGTTCACTACACTCAAGGCGTGCAATAGGTTCTTTCAGCCCTGTTAAGGTAAATCCCATAAACGGCTCCGGGTATGCCAGCACTTCCATCAACTGCTGATACCCGGCAAAACCCATTGAAGGCCTGGGCAAAAGAAACATATCCTCACCTATAGCCCTCAGTTTATCTGCAGGCAAAAAGAGGCCATCCTCCGGCAGTCCACCACTGATAACAATACCCGACAATTGTCCCATCACCAGATCAAACAACGACCGCCGTATAGAGGGATCACCATCTACATGGAAACTGATCGTACTCAGTTTCATCTCAGCCAGATTCAGATCAGGGTCAGATGCAGCAAGGCGCAGGTGCAAAAGCGCCGATGAGGAAACCTGGGGGGAAAAACTGAAAGGTGCCTGCTCAAGTTGCGCGTCATACACCTGCAGAGGGGAGAGTTGCAGATCCCAGGTCGTAGTAAACGTCAGGGGAGAGATGTCCGTATTCACTTCCAGGCGGGTACCAGCGGGTATCAATGCCTGCTGTTTCAAGGTTTTATCAGGCTCGATATGTACTGTAGCCATACAGGGCAGGCTGCGCAGATAGTGGGGAAACAATCGTCGCAGCAGGCTTTCCGCAAGTTGCGGGTAATTGTCGTCCAGTCTTTTTTCCAACCTGGCATTCAGGAAAGCGATACTCTCCAGCAATCGCTCCATATGGGGATCAGCGATATGCTCCCCGGCCAGCCCCAACCGAGACGCCGCCCCCGGATGGGTATCCGCAAACTGCCTGGCCCGCAGGCGCAGAGATTCCAGTTCCCGACTGTAATACTGCAACAGGGAATCAGTCACCGGTGGCCTCCCGAATATTGCAGTTACCGTCAGTCAGGCGAATATCCGTAGCGAAACCAACACATTCATGCTGATCAAGCAGTTGCACTGTTATCATCAATTTTAATGTGTTATCAGCGGCTTCTTCCCTTGTATCCGCACGCACCGTAACCGATGCCAGACGCTGGTCAAACGCCCTGATACGCTGGCCAAGATCTTCACAATAACTTTCCACCTGGCGGGCATTACGTAGCTGGTGCAGGTCGGCCACCCCAAAATTGAGGATTGACTGCCTCAGTAACGGAAGGTGTTCTATGTCATAACTGTCCGGCTGGCGGGAACCCAGCAACATTAAAATGGCCATCATCACCGAATTCCTCAGGGGATCACCGGAGATCTGAACAAACTCACCGGTAAACGCCTCCAGCAACCCCGTCATCACCTTTCCGCTAACGTATCTGAAGCTATATCTGTATACATCACAATCTCAGACTCCATACGATCATACTGGTACTGAGGCTTAAGACTGACCCGGCACCGGTAATAACCAAGGTAGCGGGATTCATATTCCAGCTGGACACTGGCTTTTTTCAGGGGAAAGCGAGCCATGATATTGGCCTCCCCGTAGTCCACCTCACTGACATATTTTTGCAACCAGCGGTTAAGATAGAGTTCACAGTCCCCCACACTATCAAAAGAACCTACGCGATCCCGCACCAACACTTTCAAATAGTGGGCGAACCGGCAACCGGTCAGGGTGCTTTGCAGCAGGCCGTGTATCTGGGCATCGGCACTGTTGCTGCAGGCCAGCACCGAATTATTATTATGGAAGGCCATAGTATCGGACAGATAGCGGGTACCTATTACCAGGAAACCGAGTTTATGATAGCTATTCTCCAGATATTCACTAAGGCGAATACTGGCCACCGCCCGGGAGAACAGATTCTCCTCACTGGCTCGATCTCCAGCAGATACACGCCCTCCACCGTCAATTTCTGCGTCACAGTTACGCAGGAAACCAAACCAGTGGCATCGGTCAAACTCCCGCATCACGATACAGGCAAAAGCCCAGCCGGCACCTATTTGCAGGGTATGGGCGGATACGCTGCAGGACCGATAACAAAAACCAATACAGCTATGCACCGGGCACTCGTACACCAGCAAGGGCCAGGCCACCCCCAGAAACGCGGATTCAGGCGTTTTACGCAGCAACTGCCAACTCTGGAAATCCTCACTGTTTAATACCCTCTCCAGCCTTTCCGCAGAAACCAGCAGGCGGTCATCATGACTGCCGAAGAACTGATCCTGAATAGATACAATCACCGGGCACAGAGCCATGGCTCCCGTTGCCGCCAGCATCTGCAGAGTAAACAGGTCATCACCGGCGGAGAGAATACCTCCCGGATCGGACGAGGGCATATAGTCTGCCAGCAACAGGCCAAAAGGCAGCCCTCCCGGCGTATTCAGTTCCCGCCGACCCAGGCGGTCATAAAGCCATGACCTCCCTATGTCCACGGAACGGTTCAAGTCATCAGTGAGCTCAAACCAGGTACAATGCATAATTTTCAGCAGCACCTGCCGGTGATCGACAGACAGATCCACCAGGGACCAGAGGGCAAACCAGCGCCCATACAAAGCCTTCAGCTCAGGATGGTCAAGAATCTCATCCAGCTGACGACTCAGAAGCTGGTCAATTTCCAGCACCAGCCTCTGGGCAATTACAGCAAATCTGTCGCATTTCGCTGTTCCGGCCATCACCCTACCCCGGAATTTCAGCCACCATTCTCAGGGATGCCGTCAACTCCTCCAACTGCAGCCATGGCCGCAAATAAGCGACGGCGGAATAACACCCGGGGCGCCCTGGCTGTTCAACAACATCAATGCGTGCCTCCCGCAGTGGATGGGTTGCCCGTGCCTCATCTCCCAAAGCATTGGCATTGACATACTGGCCAATCCAGGAGGTCAGATATTTCTGTACATCCTCCGGGGTTTTATGGGAACCAATCTGGTCCCGCCCTATAACTTTCAGATAGTGGGCAATGCGACTGCTGGCCATGATATAAGGTAACCTTGCCGAAATAGCAGCATTAGCGGTGGCGGAAGGGTCGGTATAAATTTTCGGCTTCTGGATAGTCTGTGCTCCCATAAATACGCCGAAGTTACTGTTCTTGTAATGCACCAGTGGCAGAAAGCCCAAATCACTCAGCTCTTTTTCCCGTTCATCGGTCAGATTGACTTCGGTCGGGCACTGCTGCACCTGATCACCGGCATCGGAGGTGTAGATAAAGTTGGGAAGGTTCTCCACTATCCCGCCATTCTCCTTGCCCCGCACAGCGGTACACCAGCCAAACTTAGTAAACGCCAGAGTCATATTCAGCCCCATTTCCCAGGCCGCGTTACTCCAGACAAAATCTTCCGGGCCTCCTGGTCGGGGTTTGCCGTCCCCGCCCAGTTCAAACTCCTCGAAATCAAAATCCCGTACAGGTGAAGTGCTCTGACCGTAGGGCATACGGGCCATCACCCGGGGCATGGTCATGCAGATATAGCGGGCATCGTCACTGTTGCGCAAGGCATTCCAGCTGGCATAGGCCGGAGCATCAAAACCAGCTGCCACAGGCCGACCTTCGCTGAACATCTGGAAATCACCGTATTCAAATACCCTGGGACTGGTGCCGGTAACCAGCGGTGAATGACTGGCGGCGCAGACTTCTCCCAGGTAACGCAGCAGGGCTACATCCTCCTCCCCGTGGCTGAAGTAATAATCGCCAATTATCACGCCATAGGGTTCCCCCCCCGCCGTGCCGAACTCATGCTGGTATACTTTGTTAAAGAACAGGCTGCGATCAATGGAAGGTGCATTTTCAAACTGCTCCAGCAACTCTTCACGGGAAATATCAAATACCCGGATTTTCAGATCCGGTCCCAGTTCCGACTCACGCACAAGCTTCTGCAGCCCCCGCCAGCTGCCCTCCAGCTCCCGGAATTCCCCAGCATGCATAATGGACGACAATTGACCAGAAATCGTCTTGTCGATGGCAGCTACCGCCTGCTCAATGGTTTTGGTCAGGTTCCGGTCCCAGACTAACGCTCCAGCCATGGCCTGCTTGGTCAACGCACCCAACAGCTCCCTGGTCGTATCCGGTGGGGTATAGCTTGTCACCGCAATGGCCTGCTCCAACAGGCTGCCTTTCTCACCGGCTTCGCCGGCCGCTTCCGAAGTCGCTGCTTTATCAATGTCAGCCATTATTATTTCTCTTCCTTGGTACCGTTTTCAACACCCAGCTCTTTGGAGAGGGATCCCAGTACTTCAGAATCCTGCAGGATTTCCTGCAGCATTTTTTCCAGGTCTTTGGAACGGTCAGCCTTGCTTAACAACACTTTCAGGTGATTACGTGTATCCAACAGCTTTCGCAATGGCTCAACCTGCTGAACAATATGTTCCGGCTCAAAGTCCTTGATGGAACGGAATTTGAGGTCGACCTGCAGGTCCGAATCTTCCTCTTTCTGGCTGAGTTTATTATCCACCTTCAGGGACAGTTCCGGGCCGATACGCCCCATAACTTCGTTGAAGTTATCCTTGTCTATCTGGGTAAACTCCCGCTCGTCCATGGGCTGGCGCTGGTCTTCTGGTTTATTGCCAACAAAATCCCCTATCACCCCCACAACAAACGGCAGTTCCCGTGTTTCTACGGCACCGTTGGTTTCCACATCATAGGTAATACTGACCCGGTTCTTGCGAACCCGCTTGTGCTGAGAACTCAGTGCCATGACGACATCCTCATGCTATGGAAAGGTATTTATTTCTTGCCGGAGATCACTTTTCCAGTAGGCAGGTCATAGGCGACCAGCCCACCGGCTTCAAGCTTGCCCCCCTCAGCCTCATGCCAGTGTTTCACCTTGATGGTGTTATAGGCGACCGCCAGGCTCTCGAAAGGAACTGCACCGTCGCTGCCACTGACGCTGTACGACACCAGACGGGCCTTCTCCAGTTTAATCTGCAGATAAACCTGAGAACCCTGTCCTGAACGGTCGGGCTTGGTGGAAATCAGATCTATGATTTTGCCTTCATCACCAGGCATATAAAGGCTGGACAACAGCTGCTCGGAAGCGCCGCACACCTCTTTGGCTACGGTCAGCTCATTCATAGCCACCATGCCCGAATCCTGATTCATACCATTGCCTATATCCATGCCCACTGAGCGCACGGCCCCCCATGAGAAACTCTTGATCGCGAACCAGCCCTGCTTCGACATATCGTCACCACCGGTGTACTCCGCGGTGGCCGCGCCCTTGATATCATCTGTCCCTACTCGCATATAAAGACTGGCCATAACAGCGGGCCTCCTATATCAGTTGCTGATTAAAAGTGTCTGTATCACCGGCAGGATTATCGGGGCGGTCATTGTCCTCACTCTCCTGCGACTTCTGGCCATTCTCTATGCCGTCGGATATATCGGGAACCTGTGGAACAGAAGAATCATTGCTGATGCCTGACGGTACATTCGCTGGCTCCATCATTTGCTGCCAGGTTGACATATCAGGTTCAGGAGATTGCTCCCTCACCGATGAGAACCCGTAAACAGGTTTCTGGGATGGAGCAAACCCGACGGAAGGCGGGTGCAGCAGACCGGTCAGGTCATCCACCCGTTCCAAAGCCTGCTGATGCCCGGCCAGCAGCTCCTTCATTAATTGAGGCAATGACATCTGCCCCCAGGTAACGGCTCTGTCCAACAGACAGGTTACCGGGCTGTGAGGCTCCGTCTGACGAAAATAGTCGGCCAGCTGCTGGAGCTGGCGGTAGGCATCTATGCGAGTACGGGCCGGAGCATCGGTCTGAAACCCCGTCTGCATCATGCCCTCGGAAGTAGACATCCCTGCACTTGTATTTGCAGCATCAGCCGAAACGGGGGATGAAGCAGCGGCTGAATTATCCTGTGGCTGTTCCTGCTGCTGTCCTTCTGTCTCTTCAGAGGAAGTATCCCCCCTCTCTGCATCCGATGGCCAAAAGGGTATCTGATCGGCACAAATAAAATCCAGCCAGCGAATCAGGGTTTTCACCAACTCATGGAAGGGCTTTATGCCCCTTGCTGGCCACTGGTTTCCACATAATTTCGTCAGTTGCTGTTCCAGGCTTTCTGTCAGTTGGCTGATGCCATACAACACCTGCACCTTGTCACGAAGCGCGTCAGCCTCCATGGCTATATCCGGCACCAGAAGGGCCTTGATGGAATCTGACTCCCCTCTGTGTTCTGCCCCCAGGCAGTCTGCCAATGTCGTACTTCCAACAAGCACGGCCATGCGGATAGGCAGTACCAGCAGCCCGGTATCCCCCCCTTCCCCGAACAGAGTCCTGAAGAAACTGACCCGACGGGCAACATCTACGTCAGAATTCTCTTCAATAACTGCCCCCGGATGACAGTCCGCCCAGTAGCGCTCAATAACCTGTGCCAGAACATCAAGGGCCGCCTTAAGGCTGTGCCAGGGCGCAGGAGAAAACAACTGGCATTCACACAGCCAAGAGAGCAGCTCCAAATCCTTGCTCTGCCGGATTGTCGCGTCTACCAGCTGTTCTGACAGAGTTTCCCAGTTCTGGCGATTGATTTTCTCAAGGTTTTCCCGTTCCTGGGCATCGGGTTCCTGCATCCACTGGCGGAAACTGGTGCGGGCAATATTGTACCTGTTGCGTAGGGGTCGAAAACTGCTGCGGTCAGCTCGTAAATCCTGCCCTGCTGAAAACTCATCGGAACAGGGTACCAGCACAGCTTCTATCTCTGATGACTGCAGAAACATAAGAGATTATGTGCCCACTCTGGCAATAGTTGTGAATGAATAACAGTTATGAATGAATAGATGTGAACAAATAACTGCGAATACAAAAACACCTAAACAGTTCACAGGCATACAGCATAGATCAGCCCCCTGTCTTTGCCAGAGGTTCCGCTATAGATGGAGGCTGTCGTTCAATATCAAGGAACGCGGAACCATTACGATAATGCTCAAAGAGGGACTGGGCCATTTTGCGGGCATTCTGCCTTTCAAGAACCGACATATGGGCAGCAAGATCATCACGAACCGTTGCCGCCTCAGGAACTCCCCAGGCTGCCACAGTCGCCGCATGGGCCCAGGCCGAGGGAAGATCACGGGGCACGCCCTGTCCTATGCCCTCAATAATGGATAAAGCATACAGACTGTACAGGTCTCCCTGATGGGCCGCTTCACTGAACAGTTTTTTCGCCCTGGGAAAGTTAACTGTACCCTGCTGGGGTCCCTGCCAGTAAAGAAACCCCTGCAGGCGAAGTGCATTCCTGTTGTTCTGCCGGACAGGCTCATCCAGGGCCATCATTGCCCGATGGGCATCAGGGGGCGCTCCCAGCCCGGTGAAATAACAGACTCCCAGGTTATACCTGGACAGGCCATCGCCTTTTTCCCGCCCCTGGGCAAACCAGTTGGCCGCTGACGTGTAGTCTTTCTGGTGCCAGCACACTATTCCCAGCTGGTTGAATGCTTCCGGAATACCTGCCCTTACAGCCAGCCTGAGCAGCTCCTCCTGTTTTTTGGGCCGGATTGCGATAAAAGCGGCCAGATACGCGGCCCAGGCACAGCCTGAGGCGGCCGCCTGCTGCCAGAACCTGCCAGCCTGTTCCGGCTTCGGATTAGCCCCCAGCCCGAACCAGTCCATGAGTCCAAGATTCACCAGGGCATTATTACGCTCGTTAACCGGCAGGTCCTTTAGCGCAATGGCTTTGAGATACCATTGCCGGGCGCTGTCTATATTCTGCACCAGTCCATTACCATCCCGGTAACGGCGGGCTATCACCATAACCGCTGTCGTATTTCCCTGGTCAGCGGCCAGGGTAAGAAGCTTCTCCAGGCGCACCGGGTTGGGCTTCTCTGTCCCATTTAACAACGACTGCGCCCGCTGCCAGGCGGCAAAACCACTGCCAGCATCAGCGGCCTTATCCAGCCAGGCCCGCCCCTGCCGGACATTCTCCGGCCAGAGCATGCCCTGCAACTGGCCTACACCTACAATAACCTGGGCCGTGTGATCTCCCCCACAGGCTCTCTGCTCAAGCCAATCCCGCCAGAATTCACTGAGGGTTCTTAGCCTGTTTGCAGAGGTTTCCGTGACTTTCCGGGATGATGTGAATGAACTTTCCTCAATCAGCGGTTCTTCCTGCAACCAGTTAATCCACTCCCGCCATGCCTGCCTGGGACTGGTTTTGCCCTGCAGGGAATAACCAGTGACTTCCGCAGCCGGATAAAGAAGAGGTACTTCTTTTAACTGCTTTTCCAGCAGAGGTTCCGGCATCACAACCTGGGATTTATGGGAGCAGCCACCCCCCCATAACATAGTGTTCACAAGCACGATAATGCCCACAAGCACGTTACCGGCCAGAAACCAGCTCCGACAGAGGAAAGAGAAAGGTTCAGGCAATCCCGTCATGCTCATCTATCCTTTTTACCCGTTACGACTCACAGACTCTGGACACCAGCTATGGCAGACACTGCGGGCCCCCTGGCATCGAATATACGACCTCTGACCGCCACCACTGGTGACGGTCAAAAATGGCTGCTCAGTCGTCTGGTAGTAGAAGAACATGTCTGCCAGCCATTCTCCATGGAAGCTGACCTTCTGTACGACCAGCCCAAAGCCCCGGATCTGCTCGGGCAGACAATGTCGGTCAACTATAGACCCGGGATTCAGGGCAGTCGTCAGCAGATTCGCTGTTTTCACGGAATTGTCACCGACATTGTCCTGCTCCATGGAAAGGAAGCGGATAACCTGCAGACCTGCCAGGTCACCCTGCGGCCATGGTTGCAGCTCCTTGATTTGAGGGAGAACTGTCGTATTTTCCAGAACCAGAGCAGCAAGGACATTATTACCGCCCTGCTTGGGGAGCACGGGCTCGGAGGCGACTGCCGCTTCACCAACAACGCGCCGCCCCCAACCCGCCCCTACTGTGTACAGTACAATGAAACCGATTACACTTTTATTGACCGGCTACTGCGGGAAGATGGCCTGCACTGGTATTTCCAGCACGACAGCAACAGCCATACCCTGGTCATAGGCGACAGCAACCACTCGTTTAACAAGTGTGCCGATGATATTGAGTATTACCGTACTGCCAGCGCTCTCGATACAGCCCTGGTGTACTGGCAACCCCACCTGCAGGTGCAGACCAGCACCCTGACCGTCGGCAGTTACCGGGATGACCAGGCCCACGTGATTAACTCCAGCACCATCAATAGCAAGCACAGCTGGCGCAGCAATCTGAAACTGGCCGCCTACCGCTACACCGGCCATGGCCGGGACAGGAACAGGACCACCAGCCAGGCCCGTCAATGGATGGAATCCCAGGACAGTCGTTACCTGCTGGTGAACGGTGGTTCTGCGGAACCGGGTTTCCAGGCCGGGGGCATGTTCCGACTGTCCCGACACCCGGACCAGAGTCAGATTCGTAACTACCTGCTGCTTTCTGTCAGTCACACAATATCCAGCACTGAGGGCCGACAGAGGCTGGAGTACAGCAACCGTTTTATCTGCCAGCCGGAAGACTGGCCCTATCGTCCTCGACCATCCCATCCGGTACGTATTCCCGGACTGCAGACCGCACGGGTTACCGGCCCGGATAACAGTGAAACCCATACAGACACCCATGGACGCATAAGAGTACGGTTTCACTGGGACAGGGAAGGCAACCCCGACGACCACTCCAGCTGCTGGCTGAGGGTTCTGCAGCCCCTGGCCGGGAACAGCTTCGGTTGCCACACCCTGCCCCGGGTGGGCCAGGAAGTTCTGGTGGGATTCCTTGATGGTGAAGCGGATCAGCCGGTGATTGTCGGCAGCCTCTATAACGGCAAGCTCACCATTCCCGACCCCAGCGCCGTAACCAGCGGACTGCTAAGCCGTACAACACCCACAGCCGGCAGCGACCACGCCAATGAACTGCGCCTGGACGACACCAAAGACAGCGAGCTGCTTTATCTCCAGGCCCAGAAAGATATGACCACCCTGGTACGCAATGACCGTTCCACAACTATAGAAGGCAAAGACAACCTGGAAGTAACAGGCGAAAGCAACTGGCATGGTAAGGACAAACTCTCCATCACCATCGACAAAACCCTTGACCAGACGGCCTCTGACAATTTGACCCTGACTACAAACGCCACTATGACCTGCAATGCAAGTCAGGAGATGGTCTGTAAAGCCGGCACAGATGGGAAGTTTGATGCTGGCACCAGCCTGAAACTGACAGCGCCACAAATCACTTTGGAGGGTCAGGCAGGTATTGAGCTGAAAGTGGGTGCCAGCAAAATTACCATTGGCCCAGCCAGTGTCGAGATAAACGCGCCCCAGGTTTCGGTAAAAGGCACAGCCACAGCGGAGATCGATGCCATGATGACCACTGTAAAAGGCACGGCAAAAGTAGAAGTCTCCGGAACCCTGGCCAATCTAAGAGGCAATGCCATAGTCCAGGTTTCCTGCCCGGCCATGGTACAGATCCAGGGTGGTCTGACGAAAATCAATTAGCATGCTGATGACTCTTCCCTATCCCAGGCTGCCCTATGCCACTGCCAAAGAAATTACCTGTCGCTATCGGCCATCCGATGTCATACAGAACAGGCTGACCGATCAAATATCACCCCAGACTTTAATAGCACAACTGCAACAGGAAAAGCTCTATAACGATCTGGTAATCTTTCTCGCCCACGGCCTTCCTCCAAGGGAGAGCATCAACTGGGCGTTGCTGTGTTGCCATGCCATTCTGGACAGTTTCAATGTTCAGGAAATCCAGGCCATTAATGTATCCCACCGTTGGTATCAGCAGCCAAGTGAAGAACACCGACGCCTTGCGGAAAAAGCCATAGAGAGCGCCGGGCTGCAAACGGCACCCGGCTGGGTGGCACAGGCAGTGTTCTGGTCTGGCGGCAGCATCACCCCGGTTGATACTCCCGTTGTTCCCCCGCCCCCCTGGATTTTCTGCCATGCAGTGGCAGGAGCTGTAAACCTGGCCGCCACCCTGCCCGATGGGGCAAGAGCCGATCAGCTCTATCCACTGTTTATCCGGTACGGGCTGGCTATTGCAAGAGGAGAGACGCCAGAACCTACCAGGCCAGAGCCTGGATCATAATATCCTGAATCCGAACGTCCCCGGGCTTCTCAATCAGCTCCCGAAAAAAACGCCACTGTCGTGGACTCAACCTGCCTGGACGGTTCAGCTTGCGAGCCCAGTGCCGGTATTCAGGTTTCCCCGGCGCGGGACTTGGCTGCTGGCCGGTCAGAAGCAGGCAGGCCAGCAACATCAGGCTATAGGCATCATCCGTCGTTGATACCCGACCCTCACCCGCCAACAGTGCCGGGCTGCTCCAGCCTGGTCGCACCTGCCGTCGCCAGGGATAACGCTGTCCAAGAGCCAGTGCTGCGCCAAAATCCAGCAGCCAGACCTGGACACCATTCACCTGCACATTCCCGGGACAGATATCCCCATGAATCCAGCCCTGCTGATGGCAGGCGTTGAGGATTCTTGCCAGCCGGGCCACCATCCAGCCAGCCCGGGACGGCGGACAGCGGAGCTGTTCCAGGCTCTGTCCCGGCAGCCATTCCAGCTGCAACCAGCACCGTTGTCTGTCTCGAAAGCATTGCCGCAGTCCCACCACCCCCTGCACGGACAGGGAGGCAAGCACTTTTGCCTCATGCTCAAAACAGTGGTTATCCACCGGTTCAGTGAACGGACCTTTAATAATGCAGAACCGCCCCGTCAATCCGTCCATGGCTTCCCGGGTGAAACGGCCCAGCACCCGACCGGTCAGCTCCAGGCGGTTAATGGCCAGCACGGGAAAGTCAAAGATATCGCAGGAAAGAGACTTACTCATTTAATCCGCTCCGGCAGCTGTAAAGCCCCCATGAGTTGCCCCGGAAGCTTCGGCGTCTGGGGACGCACCATAAATTCAGCCCGATACGCCTGCAGGTTAAAAACAAGGCGGAATCTGCCACTGCCCACTGGGGTTCCCTGCCCGGATTCCAGCCAGCGCAGCCAGCGCCAGGGTCCCCGCCAGTTTTCCTCCGCCAGCAGCAGGTCGCCGCTGAACAGGCTCATGGTCAGGGGAATATCCGGATGATTTCCGATCCAGGAGAATGTCTGCCAGCTGGAAGGGTCATGGCGACTGATGAGCACCCCACTGTCGCTGTCCAGGCGCAGTAAAGTGATCTGAGGATTCATAGTGACAGCCTTGATCGATAACTCCATTCCCAGACGATTCTGGCCAGAAAACAACAACTGCCGTATACCAGACACAACACTTAACTGTGTCCAGAGGGAAGACACCACCGGCAACGTATGCCCCAGCACCTGCCGGGGTACCAGCCGGGGGCTGCCATCCGCCGTCGTCTGTTGCTCAACAAACGGTTTTAAAAACTGAGAAACATACTGGTCAACCATCCCCCCGGTCGCGAAGAAACGTTCAACAGTGGTTGGCTCCGCATCCTGTCCCTGGCTGTTAAAGGGATAAAAGCTTTCCAGCTGATTTATCCAGAGCGGGGCCACATCCCTTTGCCACAGGGCATCCAGCCGGTCTGACGCACCATCCAGGAGCTCTTCAACGCAAATATCAAAAACCTTCTGCATCAATCGACGGGGCGTTTCCGGCAATGTGGCCACAACATCCACCGGCCAGGGCAGGCTTTTAATATTGCCTTCAGCATAGGATGCCAACAGTTTCAGGGCGTTAAGATCATAATCAGAGCCAGACAGAGATGAATGTACCCCGCCGTAAAACAACCCTATGCCCTTTTCCAGCCGACCCATAACCGAGCCGGTTTTATCATCCTCTCCAATTAGCCGGGCATAGTCCGCAAACCGGTGGGCCAGATCCTGCACCAGATCATCAGCACGAATGATGTCGCCCGTTGTTGCCAGGGCATTCTCTGCGGCAGTCCCTTTCAAAGCAGAACTGCCCAAGGCTTTGCCCGCTGCTCCGCCATGGGCTGACAATAATAAACCGGCCTCTGTCATCTCCCGAGGAACTGCAGACGTTTTATTCGAGTCTTTTTGAACCAACCGGGTATTGGCCACCACTACTTTTATCAGCTCTTCCAAAGGCGACTCGCCAGATGTCGCGAGTCCCATCAGCAAGCCGGTGAGCTGCCCGCTGGACGTTATCGGCCTCAGGGTCAGAGAAGCAAGGAACTCCTGCCAGAAACGGGTATAGCGAAGAAAGTAGACTTCCTGGATACTCCGGATAACAGCCAGCTTTTCCGCTTCGCTCACCGTCGGAAACTGGGGATGAAACAAAGCCTGGCGTACAGCCAGATAGACCTTCAGAGCAGGGTCATCGGTACGGATATCCATCTGCACCGCGGCTTTCGCAGTAAATAAAGAGGGAAAACCATCCTTGACCAGATTTTTATCCGGTTGGAAGGTGTTCAGTACATCTCGCCCGAACACATACGATAAGGGAACATTACTAAGCCCAAGCAGCCCGCTCATATTGATGATATAGACCGAACCGTCACCCAGGTTCTCCCAGTTATGGCGAAGGGCATCCATGAACCGACCATCCCTTTCCGCCATGGTGCCCGGGTAGGCAATCATGACCTCCAGCTCTGTCATGAAAGTTTTTTCCAGACTGGCATGTTTTTCCGTGAGGAGGTTACGAATCACCAGTTGCAATCCCGAACGGGTGGGAGCAATTCCCTTTTGACCGGTTAATACCAGATAGAGCTGCATGTAAGTTACCAGACGGTCCGGTCGTCCCTTGTCAGTATCCTCCAACACCCGGGTCGCCAGCCATTTCAGCAGTTGAGGACGCAAATTCTGTGAAAGCTGAGACAGCCACAGGTTCTCCAGGCTTTTACCCGGCCCGTGGTGAACAAACCAGGATGAGATATACCAGGGAACAGGCCGCTGGTAAGTGAACAGAATATTGTGAAAGCTGCCAAGCCACTGGATACTGTCAACCAGATTACCCGGCACAGGTTCACGAAGCTGTTTCAGGGCAGCGGTTGCTTCCTCCCCCCGTTCAGAGAGAAAACCCTGATTCACATACAGCCATACTCCCGTCAGCAGAATAAACGACAAGCATACGATAACCCAACAGCCTGAGGCCACCCGCCAGCGCCATACCCGGGCCTGGTTATTTCCGGCAAGCCCGGCCTCTGGCAAAAGGACTCCCGACACCAAACCGGAAGCAAACAGCTGAGCGGTATTAGCAATACCTTGTGAAGATATAACCCCCGCGAAGCCATAGTGCTGGCAAAGATGCTCACCCAGCAGGTCTTCGGAAGGAAAGTCCCCGCCCTTGCCTGTCAAGAAATACCCCCGAAATCTGGCCGCCCCCCCCAACAGTCCCGGATCAAACACCGCTGTCAGCATTTTCCCAAACCGGGTGCCCAGCAACTGCAACTGCCAGGACAACGCGACAATATCTACCCGGTGGCTGGTGTGTTTCTCGTCATTCAGGGCCAGGGTTGTGCGTGCTTCGACCTTCTCCCGTAGGTCCGCCCAGGTTTTCTCATACCACCTTTCATCGTATCCGTCTGCCGCCCCCGACATAAGGGAGCCGAAGCACTGCCCGGATTCTCCCGGCATAGCCATATGAAAAGCGCCGGCAAAACCGGCCAGGCGATCGCACTGAGTTAAAAGCAGGTACACCGGCAGAGTCTGGCCGACAATCTGGGTAATGTCCCGCAGGCAGCGGCGAAGATGACTGGCCTGGCTATCCCTGTCATCCTCACTGACAGCGGTCAGCAGGGTGACCGGAAGGGTAACAATCATCCCGTTCAGGCAGCGTCGAGGACGCTCTTTAAACAGACGACGTATGATGTATTCCCACCTTTCATCACCGGCGCTCCCACCACTCTGGTCATAGAGCTGTCCCCAGAGTTTGACCGCCAGCAGATATTCACTGTACCAGACTTCCAGGAAATCGCTGGCCTGCTCCAGCTCAAGGGTCTGCATTTTGACCAGGCCAAAGGATTTTAAAAGCTGGGTTTTTCCGGCCTCTTCGGGACCAATCATCAAATACAGAGGCAGACAGTAGGGGTCACCATGCACCCGGTTCTGCAAAAGTCTGAACGCCGAGGTAATGGCGGCACACACCAGTGTTTCCTGACGATGCTTTGACTGCTGTTGCTGTTGCTTGTGGTATTTAGCGTCTTTTTCTTCTGCCGAAATCTCCTTGCCCTTCCCTTTGCGCTTGTGCCAGAAACGAACAATCTGGGTTACCACCGCAACAACAATCATCACCCCCAGAAACAGGGATACCGACCACCAGCCAAACTGCTTTAACAGCAACCAGCCAATACTGGCCAGGCCCACTCCGCCACTGACAATAATCAGTATCAGCTGTAGCGGGTTCATAAATTCCTGCTCCTGATCAGGCCCTCAAACTGTTTCTGCTGACTGACCGACTGCTGCTCGTAACGGTAACAGTCATAGAAAAACACCACAGCAAAGACCAGGGCCGTAACCAGAGTGACCCAGCCCAAACGGAAGCGTATAAGTCTGGCCCGTTCCCGCATCACCGGCATCTGCCGACACTCCAGCGGGCGTCCGGGAGCCACTCTCTGAAGGATGCGGAACAGTTCGTAACAGATGCTCTGCCGCTGTCCGGGCTGGTCATGGTAACGGCCACAGAAACCCAGCTGCATAAGAATATATTGCAGTTCCAGGAACCCGGCCAGGGCTTCCGGCTGTTGCCTGGCCTGGTTTAGCAACTGGTAGAACAGATCCCCGCCATTACGCAGGCCATAAAGGCGGCTAAGCAAAGTATCGTTGGCCCAGTCCGAACGGCGCCCCCATTCTGTTTTCAAAACCGCTTCATCAATGGCTGCGCAGAAGACCAGTCCACTTTTTTCCAGTATCCAGGGGGAACAGGCCAGAAATCCCCCTTCACTGCGCAGGCGCATCAACTGTTCCTGAATCTGC
Source organism: Parendozoicomonas sp. 209JJ7-1 (assembly GCF_058147085.1). Classification (NCBI taxonomy): domain Bacteria; kingdom Pseudomonadati; phylum Pseudomonadota; class Gammaproteobacteria; order Oceanospirillales; family Endozoicomonadaceae; genus Parendozoicomonas; species Parendozoicomonas sp. 209JJ7-1. The sequence continues at coordinate 90,367 of NZ_JBYVJU010000011.1, forward strand.
TGCCGTACACGACCAGGATCTTCCGGTGGATGCATACGGGGCAAAAATGCGATCAGCGCCAACAGATCAGCCCCCAGTCTCAACAACACATTGTGGCAGGCTCCGGTCTCAAGGCCCGGGCTACTGGCACCGCCGGATGCATTCGGTACCACTCGGGTCTGCTGCCCCCTTCCTTCAACGGTCACGGTCTGGTCATCATTCAGCATCAGAGACTTTCTCCAGTGCGAATGACATAGAGGACCAGCTCGATATCAGGAAGACGTTCATCCACATGTATCATCAGCTGGTCACCGCCGGAGAGCATTTCCTGCCAAAGGATATCGCTGCGATCAACCTCGAAGTAAATCATATCCGGTTGGGTCTGTAGCTCCGCCGGGGCCACCGGCAGCTGTTCCAGGCGAATACCGGGAAGAGCGCTGCACACCAGGGTCTCAATACGACGGCTGCCACTCATTTTGCTGGCATTGATAAACCTCTGCGAAGTCACCATCACCCCGAGACTGGATTGCACTCCCAGGATAATGCGTCCTGACTGCAGACGTTCCGACCCTGGGTCTTCCAGGACCAGAAGGCGACGCTCGGCAAACTGTTCCGTATCCCATTGAATCAAAAGAACCCTTTCGTCCACTACATTACTGAGCACCCGTCGTAAACTACGGAACAGCGTCATCAGGGCCGGTCCCGGATTACCGTGGTCGTAAGCCGGTAACTCAGGCAGTGGTTCCGGAATCAGGGCCAGCAGATCCCCAAAACACATGGTCAGTTCCCGGAACATATCATCACTGGACAGAGACAACCCTGAGTCCATCCCCCTGAACCAGGGCAGCCAGCGGTTCAGTGTCTGCAGCCAGAGCAGATCCAGAATCCGCATCTGCCGACTCTGAGCCTGCACTCCGGCCTGCAGGCGCTGACAGGCCTGCCGTGAACGCTGGGTCATCACTGCTGTCAATTCAGACAGCTGAGCTATCACTACCGGGGAAGCCGCTATATCCAGGCATGGGGGAATAAAATACGGCCCGGTCACCAGAGAACCGTCATTGTGCAGTTCCATCACTTCCAGAAGCGGCAACAAGGTGTAACAGCTCAGGTCTCCCCCTTCGAGCTGCAGTGAAATATTCAGCTGACTCTGTTCAACCCTGACAAGGTCATTATCTTCGGCACACTCATCCACAACATCTTCGCTAAAACTTGTGTAACGCATAGTCGGTGGTGCGTCCCGGACAATATTGATCTGTCCGGGGCGATACAGAGGCAGTGCCAGATAGACTTTTTTGTGAACTGTGCCCTGCGGAATCTGCAGGTTCAGCTCCTGCTCCCTCAAAAATGGCGTACCGTCAGGAAAAATCCCCTGGACTGACATCACCCGGACGCAACCTGTACGCAGGCGGTCCTGGTCAATATCCAGTTTCCTTAGCCCTGAACGCTCGCCGAAAGAACTGTGTATCCAGTTGCGCACATGGCCATGGAGGTAACGGTCATGCTGCTGGAAATGCTGGGGAGTGATAAACATACCTTCCAGCCAGACAGTATTATTCTCTGTAACCATCAATTGCCCCGAACCAGAACAACGCGTAAACCCTCAACACGCAACTGCACATCCGTGGACTTGTCCAGAGGCAGCCAGGCCTGGGGACTACCCTCCTGAAAACGACTGAAACCAGCTAATACCACAAGACACCCGGTACCTTTCACCAAAGGCAGGTTGACCTGCAATCCCTGCCCGGGATAGAGCGTCGGCAGCTCCTGCACCGAGAGTAACCGGGCACCGAGAAAATGGTCTGCCTTCTGGTAGAGGTCAAGGAAACGGTAGTTTTGCAGAAGATCGCAGTTTGAAACCTGGTACAATCTGAGTACAACAGGGCAAGGCCGATCATAAACGTCAGGGTTTACATAGTCGGCGACCCGGACAGAAAGGTTAATAACACCAGTCAGGGGAGGCCGCTGTTCCTCTGGTTTACCAGAGACGCCTCCCCTCTCCATCGAACAGCCGCTGCTAAACAGCAGCCCCAGAGATAAAAACAGCGTGGCCGCTTCTAGCAGGAAACCTTGCATGGAATCCACGCTATAAACCATCATGGTGAAAATTATCCGAACGCAGAAACCACTCACGCAAACGCATATGCAGTTCCCCGCTGCGCTCCAGCTGGCGATGATAGCTTTTATATAGACTCCACCAGGACTGTCGGTGTAAACCTTTTCTTCGCCAGGGCATAAGCTTGTGCTGCAGGTAATCCGGACTGAATTCCCGCAGTACTTCATCGGCCAGGGCATCAACACCCACCAGACCCTGCATCCTGACACCACCATAAGCGGAGATAATCGCACCAGGCACACCGTCCGAAGGCAGGAGGAACTCATCTGCATTTATACCGTTATTTACGGCACTGGCGGCATTGTCTGCGGACCACAGGGAACCGGAAAGATTTTCACTGGCTACAGTATCGGTCAGCAGCGGCGGATCTGCAGGCAGGCTGCCCCTGTCTCCGGCTCTAAAGGGGGTTGGAGATTCTAATGATGTGGAAATCTGAGTGTCTGCTGTGTTTTGTGTGTCTGCTGTGTTTGGTAAAGAAGATCGCGAAAACCCTTGTAAGTGCGTTTGAGAAGACGCCTGGGAAACACTCTGGGGCAGACTGACCATCAACCGATACTCCCCGAGGATTAGGATATCACCATCTTTCAAGTGTCTTTTCCCTGTTGCGCCATGACACATTTGTTCATCGTTAAGGTGTATGCCGTTACGACTCAGATCCTCAATCAGCCATACGTGATCTTTGGACTGCAGGCGGGCATGCTTCCGGGACAATAAACGTTCTCTGTCTTGTAAATAGACAGCGCAGTCCTGGTCACGACCAATCAGCCCCCCCTCATCGGGAACAACCAGAATCTGATCCCCGGGTATCTCCCCCGGAGGCCATGTCATTACCGTTAACGACAACACGAATAATTACTCCGCTATAACATCTACCCAAAAGCCATCACAAAAACCCGCTAACTATTGTTCACACGCAGAGTTTTGCAAGCTTCGCCTCTGTAATGCATTTATGTTCGCTCAGAAAACCATAACGATCTCTTCATAACGCCTATGCTGTATACGGTTTTTCTCTCCCAGAACATCACCCGGAACAGTATGGCCAATACAGGTCCTCCCACAGGGCATTTTTCACCGCAGGCACCGGCAGGCGACATATCTTCAGAGGTCATCCGGAAGATTGCAGATAATATTCCGGGGTTCATTTGTCGCTTTTATTTTTATCCCGACGGGCGTTCCGGGTTTGAATATGCCAGTCAGGGAGTTGAGGATACTTTTGGCTGTACCAGTGAGGAGCTGTGCAGTAACAATGATCTAGCCTGGGATATAATGCATCCGGACGACAAAAAAACTGTGTATGAAAGAATGATGTTTCATATCAGAAAAGCCCAACCCTGGAATATACGGTGGCGTATTATTCACCAAAACCGTCCGCATAATGAAATCCACTGGATAGAAGCTGAAAGCCGCATACCTGTTCGCCACAAGAACGGCAGCCTTACCTGGGACGGTATTATCCGGGATGTTACCCGGGAATATGCCGAACCCAATCAGGCGCAGGGGCAAATCCCGAGAGTCCCCGAAGATATCTCTTTCCAGAAAATGATTGATGCTGTACCGGGCATTGTCTTTAAAACACGACATTACCCGGATAAGAAAATCGAGTTTGTTTATATTTCGGAAGGCGTTGTTGATTTTCTGGGTATAACCAAAGACGCCATCATGAAAGACAGTGACTTAATGTGGACCCAGTTTCACCCGGACGATATAGCAGCCCTGCAGGAAAGTATTATTCGTACAGTGACCCAGCGGATTGAGTGGGAACACAGCTGGCGGGTCAGACCGAGGGCCGGGCGCCAGTTCTGGCTAAGAGGCCGGGGCCGTCATTTATCAGAACTGGAAGACGGAAGCATTATCCGGGTGGGAGTATGTATGGACATAACCCGGGACATAACCCAGGAGAAAGTACTGAAAAACGAACTGGACCATAAGAATCATGCCTTAAAGAACAGTGAAAAAGCGTTTCGGGATATGACCGATTTCATACCGGGCATTATGCTGCAGACCCGCTACCAGCCCAACGGCCATATTGAGTTTCTGTATATATCCAAAGGCATTGAAAAAATCCTCGAACTCTCCCCCAAAGCCATGATCAATGATCATGAACTGTTCTGGTCCCTGTGTCACCCCAATGACCGGCGGGCATTGAAGAGAACCATTGACCAGTCGGTTCCCGCCTGCCAGGACTGGACGGCCAGCTGGCGCATGTACACACCTTCCGGGCAACTACGCTGGATCAAGGGTCGCAGCCGTCACTTCCGGGTACTTCCTGATGGCAGTTTTTTGAGGGTCCAGGTATGGACCGATATCACCACCGAACAGATCCTGAAAAACAAGCAGGAAAAGCTGGAAGATGATGTCCAGGAAGCCCGCCAGCAGTTAATCGATATCAACAATGTCATTCCTTGTTGTGTTTATTTGGTTCGGAAAGGGGCCGATGGCTCCTGGCAATACCCGTTTATGAGCGCCGCCGGAGAAAGCCTGTTTGAGCGCCCCCTGAAGGCCCTGCAGAAGAACAGCAGGCTGCTGATCGAATACTCCCACCCTGACGACCAGAAAATACTGGAGCAGAAGCTCAGAAATTCTTTCCGGTTTAACGGACTGCTGCATGTTGTCTGGCGCATAATCACCCCGTCGGGGCAGATCAAATGGGTCAGGGCGGACTCCCGCCCTTTTCGAATAGAAAAGGACGGCTCCATGTTAAGGGCCGGTTTTTTTATTGATGTCACCCGGGAAAAATTGCTGGAAAAAGAGCTGAACGAAACATCAAAGCAGATGCGTCAGATTATTAATACCATTCCGGGTGGGGTTTACCAGCTGAGCCTCTCCCATACGGGAGATTTCAAGGAGATGCTGTTCGCCAGCACACGACTGTGGAACAGTTTTCACATGCCTGAAGACACCCTCGTCAGTGACGGCTACAAAATGTTCGACGGTGTTCCGGAGGAAGACCAGCACGCCTATGGCGAAGTAATGATGAAAGCCCTGGAAACCATGTCCCCTTTCCATGCCCGGTTCCGTTATATCTATCCGGACACAGGGGAGACCACTTACTTTGAGGAATACTCCCTGCCCCATACCGTGGCGGACAGCGATGATATTCTCCTGACCGGCATCTCCTTAAATGTGGCCGATGTAGTAGCCCTGGAAGAAGCCATGCGGGAAGAAAAAATCCGGGCAGAAGAAGCCAGTAACGCCAAGAGCACCTTTCTGGCCAATGTCAGTCATGAAATGCGTACACCCCTCAATGGCATACTGGGTTACGCCCAGCTCCTTAACCATGAACTGACCCTGACCGGACAGGCTGCCCACAACCTTGCTTCCCTCAAGCAATGCAGCGATCATCTGCTGGATGTGATTAACAAGGTACTGGATATCGCCAAGATCGAAAGCGGCCGCCTGGATCTTGACCGTAAGCCCATGAGTTTTCCCCACCTGCTGGAGGAGGTCACTTCGGTGATTACCCCTCTGGCAGATAACAAAGGGCTGGCATTTCATGTGTCCATAAGCCCGAAACTTCCAGGCTATATTCAGGAGGATGTGACCCGCCTGCAGCAGATTTTGATCAACCTTCTGAACAATGCCGTAAAATTCACCCCTGAGGGTGAAGTCTCGCTGAATGTCACCCTGGCCGATGAGAAGCTGCAGTTTGCAGTGAGGGATACTGGAGATGGCATTCCTGAGGACAAGATTGACAGGATATTTCTTCCTTTTGAAAGGCTGGACAGCCACCATGGGGAAGAAGGCACCGGGCTGGGCTTGTCGATTACCCAGCGCATGGTGGAAGCAATGGGAGGAACAATCAGCCTGGAAAGCCAGGAAGGTTCCGGCAGCTGTTTCACCGTTCTGCTCCCCTTTCAGGAAACGGAAGCATTGGGTGAACCAGAAGAAACCTCCGACTTTGTACTGCCCATCCTTGATATAACACCAGCACCTCACCTGATGATTGTGGATGACAGGGAATCCAACCGGGATGTTATGCAACAGTGGCTGACTTTGGCCGGTTTTCACATCACCCTTGCGGGCAATGGCCAGGAAGCCCTGGACAGCCTCCGCAAACAACCCTGCGACCTGATCCTCACTGACCTGCGCATGCCGGTTATGACTGGTCAGGAGATGGTGGGTATTATTAAAGCCGATTCGCAACTGCAGCATATTCCCTGCATTGCCATTTCCGCCAGCGTCTTTCCGGAACAAATGCGCAAGGTACTGGCATCCGGCTTCCAGGCTTTCCTGCCCAAACCCTGCGACCTGCCTTTGCTGTTCCAGACAATATTCCAGACCCTGGGCATTCATACTGCCAGCAACAGCCTTACACCGCAGGCTTCACGAAAGACCATCAGCCAGCGGCCACTGCCTGACAACGAGAGAACCATTATCCAGGACATGCTGGATATGGGTGATATTGAAGGCTTACAGGAGCGGATTGCACTGCTGGGAAAACAGCCGGAGCAGGTACTGATCGCGTCCCGGCTCTCGGCCTGTCTGGACGAACTGGATATGGAAGGTTTTTATAAGCTGCTATTACAGGAGCCATAGCTGGAGGCATAAATAAAACAGTAGCAGAGCAAGGGACACGAACCGTTATTCGTAAACCATTTTCTTAGTCATACCACCATCAACCACTATATCCTGCCCGGTTATAAACCCGGCTTTTGGAGACAGCAGATATTCCACAATACCGGCAATATCATCGGTACAACCTGCACGACCGGTGGGATGTTGTTTGTGACAGATTTCGGTGAGGTGAACGGGGCGGGCTGTATCCGCATCCGTGCCGTTATTTTCAGGGAGAGGAAAATCGATCCACCCGGGACTGACTGAGTTCACCCGCACCTGCCCGGATAAGGTGATAGCTAAAGCATGAGTCAGGGAAATCAATCCTCCCTTGCTTGTAGCATAAGCCTCGCACTGGGGTTCAGACTGCAGCCAGCGGGTGGAAGCGATATTCACCATCGCTCCTTTGCTTTGACGCAGTAATTCTATGGATTCCCGGCACACCAGAAAAGTGCCGGTCAGGTTTACATCCAGATAGTGTTGCCAGTCTTCCAGGGCGAGGTATTCAAAGGGACCGCTATAAGGTTCCGCCACCGCAGCATTGTTGACCACTCCATACAGGCAACCAAACCAGTTGCCGATGCGGGCCAGCGCTCTGCGCACCTGGGCTTCATCGCTGATATCGGCACGGATAAACCGGATATCCCCCTGCCCGGCCAGCTTTCTTACCAGGGTTTCTCCCTCCTCCCTGAGGCAGTCCAGTACCACCACACGATAGCCGACAGACAACAGATAAGTGGCAATGCCTTTCCCTATACCCCGGGCAGCGCCCGTAACCAGCACCACCGGCGCACTTTCCACCGGCGCACTTTGATAGAAAGAAGATTCCGACATTCACGAACCCTCGAATCAGAGTCTATGCAGTCAAGCACAGGGTAAGACGAGTAGCCATAAAAACCGCAATTTCTTTAATCTGAATCAGAAATAACCGTCAACTGTCATGTTCTCCAATCACTCCAGAGAATTACTCCTCCTGCAGGTCTTTACGACACTGTTTCAGTGTTTCAGCGATCAGAAAGGCCATCTCCAGAGACTGGTTGGCATTCATCCGGGGATCACAGTGGGTACGATAGCGGTCTTTCAGGGTCTCTTCCGTTACCTTATGAGTACCACCAATGCACTCGGTAACATTCTGTCCTGTCATTTCAAAGTGTACGCCACCAGCATAGGTGCCTTCCGCTCTATGCACTGCGAAGAAGCTGCGCACTTCCCTGAGAATGCTGTCCACATCACGGGTTTTGTAATTGCCAGCGGTTATTGTGTTACCGTGCATGGGGTCGGAACTCCATACAACCTTCCGCCCTTCCCGCTCAACAGCCCGAATCAACCTGGGCATACCCTCTTCCACACTATCTGCCCCCATACGCACGATAATGGTGGCACGACCAGAAATATTATCCGGGTTAATAATATCCAGCAGGCGGATAAGGTCATCCGGGTCCATAGTCGGGCCGGCCTTGATACCCACTGGATTATGGATACCTCGCATAAATTCCACATGGGCCCCTTCCGGCTGGCGGGTACGATCGCCAATCCAGAGCATATGGGCGGAACAGTCATACCAGTCGTTGGTCAGGCTGTCCCGACGGGTCAACGCCTGTTCATAGGGCAGCAGCAGGGCTTCATGGGAGGTGTAAAAGCTGGTCTCCCGGATAGCGGCACTGTTCTCAGCGGTGATGCCACAGGCTCTTATAAAGGCCAGGGTTTCATCAATTCTGTCCGCCATCTGCTGATAGTACTCAGCTTCCGGGGTGGTTTTAGCAAAATTCAGGTTCCAGGCGTGCACCTGCTCCAGAGAGGCCAGGCCACCCTGGGCGAAGGCCCGCAGCAGATTCAGGGTGGAAGACGCCTGGTGATACACCGCCAGCATACGCTCAGGATCAGGAGTACGGGCCTCGGAGGTAAACTCGTTACTGTTGACGATATCGCCACGATAGGTCGGTAGCTCAATACCTTCACGGGTTTCTGTGGGCTTGGAACGGGGTTTGGCAAACTGGCCCGCCAGACGGCCAACCTTCACAACAGGACAGCTGGCACCAAATGTCAGTACTACCGCCATTTGCATCAAAACCTTAAAGGTATCGCGAATATTGACAGCGCTGAACTCGGCAAAACTCTCAGCACAATCGCCACCCTGGAGTAAAAAGGCGCGGCCTTCGGCGACACTGGCCAGCTGGCTGGTCAGAGCTCTGACTTCCCCTGCAAACACCAGAGGTGGCAGTTTTTTCAGGCGCTCTTCTACATTTGCAAGACTGCCTGCATCCGGGTATTCCGGCATCTGCAGAGCAGTGTAATTTTTCCAGCTATCTGGTGTCCACAGGGACATCGGTACATACCCCCTCTGTAATAACAACTTGTACTCTGTATGCCCGGCAACCTTAACACCTAAGTGTTACCAACACACCACAAACACAGCACATAAGCAGGCTTTACTGTCTATATTGGCAGAACCCTTAACATTTTGGGTGATTCACTTGTGAAGTGCTGGCAGATTGCATATGATTCGCCAATCAAAAACAGGATATATTTGCGAAATTTATGCTTTCCACCAAAGAAACCACCAATAAGATTATGACCGGTATGATGATTATCATGCGCCGGGGGGTGGTTGCGGTCTAAAGCCTGAAGCCGAAACAAAAACCCCCGCACCGAAAGGTCCGGGGGTTTTTTAATAACTAGAGATTATATTTCTACATATCAGGAGCCAGAGAGATGAACCACTACCGGCTGAAGCTCATAGCCACAAATACCCCCGGATGCCTGGAGCGCGTTCTGAATAACAGCCGTACCGGGGGTTTCGATGTAGACAGCTTCTCCGCATCCCTGTGTACCAGCCGCAATCAGTATGATATTGACCTGCAGGTATCCGGCGGCAATGCCCAGAACACCCTGATAATGTCACTTCTGCAAGAAAGCGATGTACGCTCACTGACTCCCTGCCGGAAGTCAACGATGGTGAAAGTATCAGTGTAAAGAGGTCTTATGCCATCATTCAGTCTTCACCCTGGAACAGGAACCTCACCTGCTGAAATTCCTGAAGCAGCTGTCGTACTGTTTCCAGGATTGTACCAGATTCTCTTAGTCTCCTGCTTCAATCACAGAGGAACATGATTGGCTTTATTCATCAGAATTAAAGCCTGATAATTAAACTTCTGACAATCTGCATGGTAATAAAGGTAGAAACCCTCATACATACAGTCGCTGCAGACAATTTTGGCATACTCATTAAAAGCCTCTCCCTGACCAAGACGGGCCTGTGTACAGGCATTCTCCTGAATACAGTCCCCGCAGTTTGCTACACAGGAAATCTTGTAAACATTGTCAGGATCTTTCAGATCATCCCATCGTGAACAGGATCGAGGGCATTCATGCTTGCACCTCTGTTCCTCACCAGCCTGGATACGACCTGAAAAAACCATAACCAGACAGAGAGGCAGGAAAAACACAGAAAAGTAAAAACGCATTTGGCCTTAACTCCAGGTAGAGTGCGGAAGTTTAGGCATATCTGACAAAGGCTGCGTCAAAGAAATCTGGAAAATCTTACTTCAGAATTCAACGGCTAACTCCCCGCCGGAAGTCAGCGATGGCAGAAGCGTCAGTGCAAGGAAGATTTGATGCCATCTTCCAGCTCAACCGGCATCATCCGATCTTCGCCCTGGAACAGGTACTGCATCTGCTGACATTCCTGCAGCAGCTGTTGTACGGTTTCCAGGCTTACGCCAAAGAATTCGTTAAACTGCGCCACAGTCATACCCTGGGTCGACAGAATGCAGGATGATGCCACCAGCATAGGTGTACCGTCATCAGGCGTACTCAGAAACAGTTTCAGGGTAGGAAAGGACATATTGAGCCGCATCAGGTCGGCAACAACCGGCAGAACACCCGCATTGCGAATATCCAGCTCCGTTGTAAACATCACACCCCAGGGTTCAACAAAAAGACGGCTGTCGAGTACACCGTCCTGGCTCTGCAGAGCAGATACATGAAGACCACTGCACTGGTCACAGATATAGGTCTCATAATTGCCGTCACTCAACCACTTTTCCAGAAGAGCAGTATCCGGCACCAGCAAGTCGTGCATGAAAGGTCACTCTAAAAATATTTACAAAGGCGCGACTTTACTTGAATTCATCGCCTGTCGCTACAGGTCGTTCGGGGTCAGTAATCCATTCACTCCAGGAACCGGGGTACAGGCGGCCCAGCGGTAACCCGGCCAGTTTCATCGCCAGCAGCAGCTGACAGGCAGATATACCTGAACCGCAGTAGCAGACAATATCCTTCGACTCCCAGGCCGCAAACAGTAAACGCAGCTGCTCTGGGGGTAAAAATTGCTCTGCCTCATCCACTACCCGGGAACAGGGCAGACACTGAGCACCGGGAATATGGCCGGCCACCGGGTCGATAGGCTCAATCTCGCCCCGAAAACGCTCCGCCGATCGGGCATCAAGCACAATGCCACCATTATTTACAAAGTCAGGCAGCTCATCGGCTTCCATAAGAACCGAACCCTGGACTAGCGGCATAAAAGACGAAGAGCGTGTTTCCGGAGCTTCAAAACTCTCAGGCAACCCGACTTCCCGCCAGGCTTTGATACCTCCCCGCAGAACATGAATATTGGACATGTCCAGCCACACCGCCAGCATCCACCACATACGGGGAGCCAGAAAATGACTGCCGTCGTCGTACAGCACCACGCGGCTGTTTTCTTCCACGCCCCAACTCTGCAGAAGCTGAATAAAGTCATCGGGGTTCGGCAGAGGGTGGCGACCGGTCTGGCCGGGAACCACTTCACCGGCCAGATGGTCGCTGATACTGGCATAGATCGCACCGGGGATATGGCCCTGGTTATAAAGATTCAGGCCCTCGGAGGCATCCTGCAGGCTGTAACGGACATCAAAAACCCTTAGCCGAGGCTCGCCCATCCACTGCTTCAGTTGCTGAGCCTCAATCAGTATATCCATGCTGTTCCCCCGTCTTCGCGTCAAGAAGATAAAGCCCTTAACACCCTCAGCCTTCCGGCTGCTGAATCACCTGGTCATCCACAATAACTTTGCCCGCCAGCACCTCATCCACGCTGACATCATCGGAAACTGTCGGCTGCCGGACAATAATACGGGTGACATCACCGGCCAGGTCATCCTGATCACTATTGGAAGTATTACTATTGAATTCGTCATAAACAGGGATTTCAGGCTGCTCCAGTTCAGGCACTTCCAGTATCTGGACAACAGGATCTTCTTCCCCCTCCATCAGCCACATTACGCTAGCGGCCAGAAACAACACTCCGGCAACAATACCGAGAGCAAGCCGTGTTTCCTTAACCATTAGAACTCCTGCATCTGGTTATATTGCGAAGCATGAGTGTAAAGGCTGGAGAGAGCAACCAGCAAGGGTGGGAAACCGCCAGCCTGTAATGTACTACCCTACCTGTGCGTTTCCTGCCTCCCAAAAGGCTTCATTATGAAATATCAACTTCCCACTATGCTTTTAGCATTACTCATTACTCCCTTTACAGAAGCCGCAGACTGGCGTTATTTCAGCACTCTGAATATCCAGAACAACACCGATGAAACCGTTACCATCTTTTATGACGGCAGGCAACAGGCCGCCGGTATGTCTACGCTGACGGCCAGTTCAAGGCAAAAAACGAGAATAAACCCAAGTGATTCCAGGGTGCTTGGGCTTTTTGTTCCTGCTGACACCGGGGGTTTGCCCAACTCCAGTTTCCGTCTCTATGCCCTAAGCAAAACCACCCGACCAGACCACACCCCTGGCAGAACTTTTAGAGACTCAGCTACTTTCCTAAAGACGGCCTTGGCTTTATAAAAAGAAAAACCTCCCAGATAATTCTGAAAGGCTCTCTTGTATAAACTGATAGATGAATTAACGGCCAGTATGTACAACCCGACTGGTGTTATTACCCTGAACCATCACCTTAACCCGGTCACCAACCCTGAAGCTGTTTCCAGGCTCGACCTGCTGTACAACCGAAATATGATTTCCATTATCCAGGTGAACGGTAATATTCACCCCGGTACTTTCCGTCAGTTTGCGCTCGGCCATATTACCCAGCAGACCACCAGCCACCGCACCGGCAATCGCACCCACGGTCCGGCCTGAACCACCACCAATATGGGAGCCGGCAATACCACCAGTGGCCGCACCGGCCAGGCTGCCGACATTGGACCTGGAGCCTTCCAGTTTTACCTGCTCAACTTCAACAATCTCACCAAAGTACACAGTCTGCAGGCTTCTTGCCTCTGCGCGCTCATAGTTGCTGCCGGTCATATCGGTCATACAACCGCCCAACAGAAGAAAAACAGGAAAAACAATCAATAACGGAAGCTGGGACAGCTTGAATGGGGTCGCTTTCATAAACGGTAATCTCCTTTTCTCTGTTCAGGCACTATCCAACCTTGGACGCCATGTTTTCAGTGTAGGTTCAATTTTTCCCTTCCCCGGTGGCTAACAACACTGTTATTTGTAGTTTGTTACAGCCTTTTTACTCAAATTCCGGTAACTCGTTACCCGCGGCTATTCCAACCCTTTTCTCAAACTCCGTATAATTCGGTGCTAATAATTTCATTGTAAAAACACCGTCAAAAATCAGGCTGTAAACACACCATGGATGAACACTTAAAGAAAAGGGAAGCATTTCTACTGACACTCTCACTCAGTTGCCTTGCCATCACCACCATGCTGCTGGCCACCAGTATCTGAAACAGAAAAAACAAACACCCCATAAAAATAATCCCGGCAAGCCCGGGATTATTTTTATTACGGTAAATTACAAACCATTAACCGACCCAAACCCGTGCATTACGGAACATGGTCATCCAGGGAGCGTCTTCCTTCCACTCATCGGGATGCCAGGAGTTCTGCACAGCACGGAAGACCCGTTCGGGGTGAGGCATCATAATGGTTACACGACCATCGGCGCTGGTCAGGCCGGTAATACCTTCCGGAGAACCATTGGGGTTAAACGGATAACGCTCTGTCGTACTACCACGGTTATCCACGTAACGCAGGGCCACCTGCTCACTCACCTTTGCGGCACCATCAACAGCGGTAAATTCTGCCTGACCTTCACCATGGGCAACAGCCACAGGAATCCGGGCTTTTTCCATACCCTGCAGAAAGACGGAACGGCTCTTCTGCACTTCCACCATGGCCACCCGGGCTTCAAACTGCTCGGAACGGTTACGGACAAAACGCGGCCAGTTTTCTGTGCCGGGAATCAGCTCATGGAGTGTGGACATCATCTGACAACCATTACATACCCCCAGAGCAAAGGTATCCCGACGCTGGAAGAATTCGCCAAAACCATCACGCACCTGATTATTAAACAGAATGCTTTTGGCCCAGCCTTCCCCGGCACCCAGAACGTCACCGTAGGAGAAGCCACCACAGGCCACCAGCCCGCGGAACTCGTCCAGTGAACGACGACCGACCATCAGGTCGCTCATATGTACGTCAACGGATTCAAATCCTGCACGATCAAAGGCAGCAGCCATTTCCACATGACCGTTCACGCCCTGCTCCCGCAGAATAGCCACTTTTGGTCGTACGCCGGTGGCAATCATGGGAGCGGCAATATCCTTGTTGATATCCCAGTGAACCGTGGCATGCAGACCGGGGTCTTTATCGTCGAACAGGTTATCGAATTCGTGACGGGCACACTCTTCGTTATCCCGCAGGGCCTGAATGCGATAGCTGGTTTCCGCCCACATACGCTGGTAACGGATACGGTTGCTTTCCAGTACTGGCTTATCCTTAAAGGAGAAGGTAATGGCCTGATTGGGAGCCTGTTCACCGATGGTGTGCACACAACCGGACAGACCAAAGCTGGCCAGGCAATCCTTAACGGCACCCTTATCCTGCTTGCGCACCTGAATCACCGCCCCCAGCTCTTCGTTAAACAGAGCCGCTGCCAGTTGATCTTTGGAATCAACAAACTTGCTCAGGTTGATGCTGATACCGGTATGACCGGCAAACGCCATTTCCACCAGGGTGGTAAACAGGCCACCGTCGGAACGGTCATGGTAAGCAAGAATCTTCTCTTCGCTCAACAGTTGCTGAATCCCCTGGAAGAAGGCATTGAGATCCTGTGGCGTATCCAGGTCTGCAGGCTCAGAGCCAATCTGGCTGTACACCTGGGCCAGCGCAGAACCACCCAAACGGTTTTTGCCACGACCCAGATCGATCAACAGAAGATCAGTGTCGCCTTTGTCGGTACGCAGCTGGGGAGTGACACCCTGACGGACATCAGACACCGGCGCAAAAGCGGTAATTACCAACGACAGCGGAGAGGTAACAGCTTTATCTTCGCCCTCATCCTGCCAGGTAGTGCGCATAGACATAGAGTCCTTACCCACGGGAATGGTAATGCCCAGCTCCGGACACAGCTCCATACCCACCGCTTTTACAGTGTCGTACAGTCGCTCGTCTTCACCCGCGTGTCCGGCCGCCGCCATCCAGTTTGCGGACAGGCGAATATCGGAGATTTTCTCGATACGGGCACTGGCGATATTGGTAATGGATTCACCCACCGCCATACGACCGGAGGCCGGTGCATCCAACAGAGCAACGGGAGTTCGCTCACCCATGGACATGGCTTCACCGGTGGTGGCATTAAAGCCACTGGTAGTGACCGCGCAGTCCGCCACCGGCACCTGCCAGGGGCCGACCATCTGGTCACGGACCACCTGACCGGTAATGGTACGATCACCGATGGTAATCAGGAAGCTCTTGCTGGCCACAGTAGGCAGTTTCAGAACACGCTCAGCCGCTTCGGACAAATCCAGCCCAGAGGCATCAAAAGATTCCGCCTCAAAGCTCTTACGCTCAACACTGCGGTGCATCTTGGGGGGCTTGCCCAGCAGCACATCCAGAGGCATATCCACCGGGTTGTTGTCGAAGTGTTTGTCGGTCACCAGAAGGTGAGCCTGTTCCGTGGCTTCACCCACTACAGCATAGGGGCAACGCTCACGGGCACAGATGGCTTCAAAGGTTTCCAGATCTTCCGGTGTCACCGCCAGCACGTAGCGTTCCTGGGATTCATTACACCAGAGAGCCAGGGGACTCATACCGGGTTCGTCGTTCAGCACCTTGCGCAGTTCGAACTGACCACCACGGCCACCGTCACTGATCAACTCCGGCAGAGCGTTGGAGAGACCACCGGCACCCACATCGTGGATAAACAGCATGGGGTTCTTGTCACCCAGTTGCCAGCACTGGTCGATTACTTCCTGACAGCGACGCTCCATTTCCGGGTTATCCCGCTGAACAGAGGCGAAATCCAGGTCTTCCTGACCGGAGCTGGAGGACATAGAGGAAGCCGCGCCACCACCCAGGCCAATCTGCATGGCCGGGCCACCCAGCACAATCAGCCTGGAACCAGCGGGGTACTCGCCCTTCTCAATATGCTGCTCACGGATATTGCCCATACCACCGGCAATCATAATGGGCTTGTGATAACCACGGACTTCACGGCCAGCGGGGCCATTGGCTTCTTCTTCAAAGGTACGGAAATAACCGCACAGAGCCGGACGACCAAATTCATTATTAAAGCTGGCACCGCCCAGAGGGCCGTCAATCATAATATCCAGGGCGGATACAATACGATCGGGCTTTCCATAATTCCCCTCCCAGGGCTGGGTAAAGCCAGGGATTTTCAGGTTGGAGACGGTAAAGCCGGTCAGACCAGCTTTGGGCTTGCCGCCCCGGCCAGTCGCACCTTCATCACGAATCTCACCACCGGAGCCGGTGGAGGCACCGGGCCAGGGGGCTATAGCTGTCGGGTGGTTATGGGTCTCCACCTTCATCAGAATATGGATATCCTCATGGGTGTAGCCATAGCTGCGGCTGTCGGCATCGGGGAAAAAGCGGTCTCCCTTCCAGCCTTTAATGACCGAGGCATTGTCCTTGTAGGCGGACAGCACACCCTCGGAGTTCATCTCATGGGTGTTGCGGATCATAGCAAACAGGGATTTCTCCTGGGCTTCACCGTCGATATCCCAGGAGGCGTTGAAAATCTTGTGACGACAATGCTCAGAGTTGGCCTGAGCAAACATCATCAGCTCAACATCGCTGGGGTCACGTTCCAGTTTGCGGAAGCTGTCCAGCAGATAGTCAATCTCATCATCGGCCAGGGCCAGGCCCAGAGTCTGGTTGGCCTCCTCAAGAGCACTGCGACCTTCGTCCAGTACCGGCACACGCTCAAGGGGAGCGGGTTCAGCTTCCGCGAACAGCTGTTTTGCCTGTTCCGGGGTGGTGAGCACGGTTTCGGTCATGCGATCGTGGAGCAGTTCTACGACCTTGGCCACATTGTCTTCGCTGAGGGGTTGGTTACTCTCTACGTAGTAAGCGATACCCCTCTCCAGCCGGTGAACACCAGCCAGCCCACAGTTATGGGCGATATCGGTGGCTTTACTGGCCCAGGGTGAGATGGTGCCAAAGCGCGGGGTAACCAGGAATAGCTGTCCGGACGCCTGCTGGCTGACCCGGCGGGGCCCGTACTGCAGGAGCCGCCCAAGCACAGATTTATGGGACTCAGACAAAGGCTCATGCAGGTCAGCAAAATGCAGGAATTCCGCATATACGGCACTGACGACGGGAACTTGCTGTTTCAGACTGCCAAGCAGTCTGGTCAAACGAAATGGGGAGAGAGCGGGACTGCCGCGTAAAATCTCCATGGTTTGCATGGTCCTTGAATTCAGGTCAGGTTGGCGAGCAGGGCGTATAATACCGGGATCAACGTAAGCGCTCCAGCAGAACCCCTGTCGGGAACAGGACAGAGACAACATATCGGCAACAAAAAAGTAGGGAGATCGGGTTTCAGCCTGTATTTTTACTGCACCAGGAGCGCATATGACCAAACGCACCCATCAACCTGCCTTTTATACCTTTTATGCTTTTCTGGCCCTAACCTTACTGCTGATCATTATTTTCCAATTGCCGCAAACTTCATACCGTGCTGAAAGCACACTGAAAATCTGTGTTCCACCTTTCTGCACCAGCTACCAGAGTCAAGGCAGCAGCCACCTGACCCTGCTGGAGCTGGAATATTATCTTAATAATTCACAAACTGTTGATGCCCCACAGAAACAGATACCTGCCAGGGTGCCTTTAACCGCAGGAGAACTGATCAGCCTGAAGCGCCACATGAAAAGAAGACTGGGTAATTACCAGGAACTGTTCAAAAAAGTCGCCAGCGAGTACAGCATGGACTGGCACCTGGTGGCCGCCATCAGCTACCAGGAATCTCACTGGCATCCGAAAGCCAAATCCCCCACTGGAGTGCGTGGCATGATGATGCTTACCCAGCCCACCGCCCGGGAGATGGGGGTGCGTAACCGTCTGAATGCGGAACAAAGTGTAAGGGGTGGAGTAAGGTATCTTGAACAGCTAAAGCGCAGGCTGCCGGAATCTATCCATGAGCCCGATCGCACCTGGCTGGCACTGGCCGCTTACAATATCGGCATGGGTCACTTGCACGACGCCCGTAGTCTGACCAGGAATAACGGAGAAAACCCGGATAAATGGGAAAGCCTGCGAAACTATCTGCCTAAACTGGAAGAACCCCGCTGGCATTCACAGGTGCGTCACGGCTATGCCCGTGGTTCAGAGCCGGTGCAGTATGTGGAGAATATTCAGCGCTATTACCAACATATTATGGATAGCCGCAACCATGATATTCCATCCATGGCCCGCACCGGCAAGACTGAAACGACGACAACCCTGTGATTTCCAGGGGCCTGTCTGGCTAATGAACCATCAGCCCGAATATTTCATGAAGCAAGGCGGGTTACACCCAATCACTTGATATAATTGGGTCCGCCAAGAAAATGCTTCGGAAAAAATACCAGAGCCGACTTCAATAGTGGCCAATTTTTTAAATACCCCCTGGATGGAAAGTTTTTCAGTTTATCCAGCTTTTTGATTAATCACACTCACATAACTTGCTG
Organism: Parendozoicomonas sp. 209JJ7-1; assembly: GCF_058147085.1. Classification (NCBI taxonomy): domain Bacteria; kingdom Pseudomonadati; phylum Pseudomonadota; class Gammaproteobacteria; order Oceanospirillales; family Endozoicomonadaceae; genus Parendozoicomonas; species Parendozoicomonas sp. 209JJ7-1. The sequence continues at coordinate 108,979 of NZ_JBYVJU010000011.1, forward strand.
TCAGGCGATCCATTTTCTGCAGAATAGATTCTGTGGTGACAGAAATAATAGTGGGTACGTAACGACCAGACTTATCAAGGGTCAGACCGGCTCTGGAGAAAAGCCACTGGCTCTCTATCTTTTTTATCTGCCGATTCATATCGCCCGTGTTGATACCTGCTTTTTTTAACTCGCCCAGAGCGGTATCAAATTCAGCTACGGTCTTTTTCATGCTTTGCTTCAGCCCAGGAGCTTCCACGCCCCAGGCTTCAGCCATATAAAGCTTGGCAATGCGTTGGCTGATCATACGCTGACGCCCCGAGATATTTACCAGGCGAGCCCCCCGAGAACCGGTATAGGCCTCAATCTCCTTCACCAGATTTTCGCTCGCCGCCAGCAAACGGTTGCTTTGTTCGAGTATTAACTGCGCCTTTTGTTTTGTCGGAGCCTTCAACAGCTGCATACGGTAAGTCTCCCATATCGCCCCAACGTCATTGACAGCTTTATCAATCTGGGGTGTTGGAGAGAATAACTGTAAGTTCAGAAAGTTCTCTTCAAATCGAGCAATGCTGTCATCAAGTTGTTTTTCTGCTTTAACTGCATCAATCTGCATCCCCAGCATTAACCAGGCTTTGGCCATTCTCTGGCTCAACATTCTTTGACGACCGGCCTCATTCACAGCATCGGCATTAGACAGCTTTACCTGTACAGCAGCTGAAGAGACGAGAACAATGAAGGAAAAAAAGTATACAAACGCATGGCGAAAAGACATTAGTTTCATTGGAACAATCAATTTTGATAATTTTTTGCAGGCGCATTGTTCAGTAACAATGGCTGAATTTCCCAATCTATTCAGCCATTGTCGCTATTTGACTAAGCGTGTTAAGCAACTGGCACACCGTCAATTGCTGTTTTTACCTGTAACATCCAGTAGAAAACAGGCAATAACGGCTGTCACCGCAAAACCTCCCAGGAAAATCATCGGCATGGCGGAATATCCAAGGACATTCCAGATCAGTGATTCCAGTGCACTCATAACACTTGTCTCCCTTCGCAATTATTCCCAGCCTTCGACATTGCTCATATCAGGCAGCTCGTGAGCGATACCCTTATGACAGTCGATACAGGTCTGACCATTTTTAGTAGCCTGGTTATGAATTTTCATTGCCCGGCTGGACTGTTCCGAGAAATCCATAAACTCGAAGTTATGGCAGTTACGGCATTCCTGAGAGTCGTTAGCCTTCATTCGTGCCCACTCCCGGGTCGCCATTTCCAGACGGTGATCCAGGAATTTCTCCCGAGTATCGATGGTGCCGGCGATCTTGCCATACACCTCTTTGCTGGCCTGAATCTTACGCACAATCTTCGGACCCCACTCTTTCGGCACGTGGCAGTCAGAGCAGATAGCCCGCACACCGGAGCGGTTGTTGTAGTGGATCGTGGTCTTGTACTCTTCGTACACATTATCCCGCATCTCATGACAGCCGATACAAAACTCTTCCTTGTTGGTCATCTCCATACCGGTGTGGAAACCACCCCAGAAGATAATCCCGGCGGCAAAGCCAAACACCAGCAGCAGTCCCAATGATACCGCAGCCGGAAGCTTCAGCATTTTCCAGTAACGTTTAATAAAAAATTCCTTAGCCATGATTCCCTCCGCTTAATTGTCCAAGGCTTCAACAGGCTTGAAGTTGTTTTTCAACAGAGGCTTGGCATCCGCCTGGGGCACATGGCACTGCAGGCAGAAGTAACGACCGGGAACCACATCAGCCAGCTGGTTACCGTCACGGTCGTAGAAGTGAGTGACACTGATACGGGTCGCGCCCCACTTCTTAGCGTTCTTCCAGCTGTGACAGCTCAGGCACTTGTTAACGTTCTTGTCCACTTGATAGCCACGGATATCGTGGGGGATCAGTGGCGGCTGCTGAACAAAGGCACGATCCATAGTGCCGTCCTGATCGATGTTCTTCTTCAGCGGGACGGCAGGCGCTTCCATGCTCAGGTCACCATCGCGCACGGTGCTGCTACCGGCAGGCGCAGCGTTCGCCAGAGAGACGATGCAGCTCATGCTGATGGCAAAGACGGCAGCAAGGTATTTGAGCGTGCGGGAAGTCTTTAAAAATTGTGTACTCATGGCTGATTCACTCACTTGGCCAATGATCGTTGTTTGCCTTGCTCACCGTCAGATGAGCCAGGCATTGAGGCTTGTTTTTTAAAAAACTGGTATTCAAAAACCTGCTGGGCACAGACATCTATGCAGCGGCCGCAGCGGGTACAATCCTGGGTGTTTAACAGTGGTCCCTCGCCCTTGGCGGGCTTCAGGGCAAAAGGAAGAATCTGTGGTTCCGGGCAGACGGCATAGCAGTCCATGCAGTCATCACACTGCTCCCGTCGTGTGGCGTTAACCTTCACCGGGCTGATCCGGCCAGCCAGCCCATAAAAGGCTCCCAGCGGGCAGAGATGACCGCACCAGGCCCGCTGGCTGACAAACAGATCCAGCAGGAAGATGGCAATCACCAGCAGCCAGCCGGCCCCCATGCCAAACAGCAGCCCCCGGTACACCAGGGCGATGGGATTGACGAATTCCCATACCAGAACCCCGGTGATAGCCGGCAGCACCAGCACCAGAGCCAGCAGCCAGAAGCGTGCATTGCGAGTCAACCGGTAGCTGGAACGGATGTTAAAGCAACGTCGCAGAGTGCTGGCCAGATCCGTGACCGGATTTACCGGGCAGACCCAGCTGCAGAACACCCGTCCACCCAGCAACAGGTAGAAGCCGCCTACAAGCAGAGCACCCAGTACAGCTATCAGCTCCGGCAGATGTTGTGCCGCCAGAACCTGAAGCAGCAGTAACGGATCGGTCATGGGCACTGTGTCCAGCAACCGGCTGGACGACAGATTGCCATCAATAATCCGAATACCTGCAACAGGTGCCAGCAGGAACAGGCCCAGCACACTGACCTGTGACAGACGACGAAGCAACAGGAACCGGTGAGCCTTCCACCAGCCCAGGCTTTCCGTGGCTTCTTTACCGGGCACTCTTTTACCAAGAACAGGGTCACGTTTGCTGGTCATAGCTTGGTTCCCTCCGGCAGTCTGTCTGGCAGGTTGAGCAGATCGGGCACCAGAGCTTCACCGGCTTTGGCCTCCTCTTCCCAGCCCAGTCGGTAGTGCTGGCCCAGTTCACCCATGGCCAGTTTCGTCGGCAGCACCTTGATGGCAGCCACCTCCAGTACACAGGCTTCTTCACACTTGCCGCAGCCGGTGCAGACATCCGGGTTTACAAACGGCTCAAAGACCGTATGCACCCGGGTCCGCTCGTTGCGGGTGCGTTTGAGGGTGATGGCTTCATCGATCAGCGGGCAGATGCGGTAGCAGACTTCACAGCGCAGCCCCTGCAGGCTCAGGCAGTTTACCCGGTCAATTAGCACCGCCACGCCCATACGGGCGTCGTTGATCTCGGTGAGACCGGGATCAAGGGCACCACTGGGACAGGCTTTGACACAGGGAATGTCTTCGCACATCTCGCAGGGAATGCTACGGGCATTGAAGTACGGGGTACCGCTGGCTACCGGGTCTTCCGGCTTGGCCAGTTTCAGGGTGTCCCAGGGGCAGTCCCGCACACACAGACCGCAGCGCAGGCAAGCCGACAGAAAGTCTTCTTCCGGCAGTGCACCGGGTGGCCGCAGTACCTGGGCAGCATGGACTTTCGACTTTTCGGCAATAAATGTCAGCCCCAACCCAAGCAGGCCGGTGGCGCAGGCCGCCTGGGCGGTTTCGGTGAGAAACCGCCGGCGGGAGATCGCTTTACCCTTGTCGTTTTTCCTGTCCATAACCCAGCCCTGAGCTTAACCACGCCGAACTTTGGATAACTTTGTCCCCAACAGGCCATCCATGGCCTGAGTCGCTCTCAGGCCCTCCTGGCCTTTGACAAAGTCATCCAAGCCTCTGCTATCACAGATTCGAGAACATCCTTTAAACCGGAACCACCTTGACAGCGCACTTCTTGTAATCCGTCTCTTTGGAGAGTGGATCAGTGGCATCCAGGGTCAGTTTGTTCACCAGTTGGCCGGCATCGAAGAACGGCATAAACACCAGGCCCTTGGGCGGACGGTTACGGCCACGGGTCTCGATTCGGCTGCGGACTTCACCACGGCGGGAGATAATCTTCGCCTCCATACCACGACGCAGACCGCGGGCCTTAGCATCATCCGGATGCATAAAGATCACCGCATCGGGGAAGGCGCGGTACAGCTCAGGTACACGACGGGTCATGGTGCCAGTGTGCCAATGCTCGAGCACACGGCCAGTCGACAACCACAAGTCATATTCTTCATCTGGAGACTCGCCCGGGGCTTCATAAGGAAGGGCAAACAACCATGCCTTACCATCCTTTTTGCCGTAGAAGTTGATGTCATCGCCGGTTTTCACGTAGGGGTCATAGCCTTCACGGAAACGCCAAAGTGTTTCTTTTTCATCAACTACCGGCCAGCGCAGACCACGGGCCTTGTGGTACATATCGAAGGGGGCCAGATCATGAGCTTTGCCTCGGCCAAAGGTGGCGTATTCCTCAAACAGGCCTTTCTGGGCGTAGAAACCAAAATAATCACCTTCCTGATTCATCCGCCCCTTAAAGTCTGTCATTGGGAACTTATCGACCTGACCATTTCTGAACAGCACATCGAACAGGGTTTTTCCTTTGTACTCAGGTGATTTGGCCAGCAGCTCGTCGGACCAGACATCTTCCACCTTAAAACGCTTGGAGAACTCCATCAGCTGCCACAGATCGGAACGGGCTTCACCCTGGGGTTCCACCTGCTGGTACCAGAACTGGGTACGACGCTCGGCGTTACCGTAGGCACCCTCTTTCTCAACCCACATGGCGGTTGGCAGCACCAGGTCAGCAGCCTGTGCTGTTACTGTCGGGTATGGATCAGAAACAACAATAAAGTTGTCCGGGTTACGGTAACCGGGCAGACCTTCCTCATTCATGTTTGGTGCTGCCTGCATATTGTTGTTACACATGACCCAGTAAGCGTTCAGCTTGCCGTCTTTCAACATGCGATTCTGCAGAACAGCGTGGTAACCGACCTTCGCTGGTACAGTGCCTTCCGGTAGTTTCCAGATTTTTTCAGCGTAATCACGGTGCTTCTTCTTCTTGACCACCATATCTGCTGGCAGACGATGACAGAAAGTGCCTACTTCACGGGCAGTACCACAGGCAGACGGTTGTCCGGTCAGTGAGAATGGACCATTGCCAGGTTCAGAGATTTTTCCTGTCAGCAGGTGAATGTTGTAAACAATATTGTTCATCCAGACACCACGGGTGTGCTGATTCATGCCCATTGTCCACAGCGACATCACCTTGCGGTTTGGATCTGCGTAGAGCTTTGCCAGTTCAGTGAGTTGCTCGACAGGAACTCCGGAGAGTTCGGATGCTTTTTCAACGGTATATTCGCTGACAAATTTTGCAAAAGCATCAAAATCGATTTCTGTAGACTGGCCACTTCCAGGATTTTTGGCTTTTTGTTCCAGGGGATGCTCTGGGCGCAGGCCATAACCAATATCAGTGGCCCCTTGACGGAAGCGAGTGTGTTTTTTAATAAACTCTTTATTTACTGCATCATTCTGGATCAGGTAATTACATATAAAGTTACCAACTGCCAGGTCAGCCTGCGGAGTGAAAATAATTGGCAGGTCAGCCAGTTCAAAAGAACGGTGTTTGTAGGTAGACAGTACAGCTACCTTAACATGATCGTTAGACAGGGTACGGTCAGTAATGCGGGACCACAGAATCGGGTGCATCTCCGCCATATTGGAACCCCAGAGCACAAACACATCGGCATGCTCAAAGTCGTCGTAGCAGCCCATGGGCTCATCAATACCGAAGGTCCGCATAAAGCCGCCTACGGCAGAAGCCATACAGTGACGTGCATTAGGGTCAATATGGTTGGAGCGGAAACCAGCCTTCATCAGCTTGGAAGCGGCATAACCTTCCCAGACCGTCCACTGACCGGAACCGAACATGCCGACAGGAGGCATCTCGTCAGAGTTGCGGGTATCTTTAAGTGCGGCCTTCCACTTCTCGGCCATAATATCGAAGGCCTGATCCCAGGTAATGGGAGTGAACTCGCCATTCTTGTCGTACTTGCCGTTCTTCATTCGTAGCAGCGGCTGGGTCAGACGGTCCTCGCCGTACATAATCTTGCCGAGGAAGTAACCCTTGATGCAGTTCAGGCCCTTGTTGACTGGGGCTTTCGGATCACCCTGGGTAGCGACAATCCGTCCGTTCTTGGTGCCCACCAGTACAGAACAGCCGGTACCACAGAATCGGCAGGGGGCTTTATCCCAGTGAATCTCGGTCTCTTTGCTGCTGGTAATCAGGTTGGTAGCAGACGACGGCATGCTTATACCTGCCGCTGCGGCAGTGGCCGCGACCGCGCTGGATTTCATAAAATCCCGGCGGCTCTGCTTAGGGGACATCGACTTTAATGTCTCTTTAATAGAGCGCTTCATGTTTCACTCCAGGCATCATTGTGCGTGTACACCAGCGCGGTGGAAATCACCCCCTCCACGTGGCTGATTCGATCAATGGTATCGACCATTATTTTTTGTCCGGGGAACTCTTCCACAGTGACCACCAGTTTGCCTTCCGGCGCGGCAGCATGGACTTCTACCCCGTCAATCAGGTTCAAGTGTTCCTGTACATCAGTCAGCTTTACCGGGCTTGCATGTACGACCAGACCCGACACGGATATGCCTTCCTTATATTCCATTGGCCTGTTCATGTTTTCTCCCCGCCAAAAGGCATCATGGCAATGGCTGAGACAGGACACCCCGACACACAGGCCCCACAACCATTACAGAGTTCACTGTTTATGAAGGGCCTGGCCACCCCACCGGGCATCAGGCGAAAAGCAATCGCCTCCTGTTCGCACCGTTCGCCACAGGTCCGGCAGTGAACCCTGTTGTGTGCCAGACAGGAATCCTGAATACGGGCCTGCAGTGTCCAGGGCGCTTGTTGTGTGTTCTTCTGCAGGGCGTTCTTGTCTAAAGCATGAGTTGGACAGGCATTGACACAGGCCTGACAAAAGCTGCATTCCGCCGTGGTAAAGTCGGCTTCAGGAAAACCACCGTCACCTTTTTTCAGCAACCCGGTTTCACAGACATCAATACAGGCATTGCAGCGTGTACAGCTATCAACGAAAGCGTCCTCAGAACGACTCCATGGAGGACGCAGAACGACCTCTCTGCCCCTTCGGCCCCTTAAAAGGCTTCTTCGTGAATGGTTAATTGCCTGCTGCATAACGCTCTGAAACCTGCCTGAAAAGACGACACAGGTTTATAGTAATGCTGCGAAAAATAAGAGAAAGAGGGGAAAAAGCGGTGGTCTGGCGGGAAACACTCCCCCTCTACCACTTTAGGGGTAGAGCCAGACCCGGGAAAACTCCGACGCTATCGCTAATATCGTAAACTTGTGTAAAGATGCTCAGACGCTGCCAACTCATTGGTGGTAGAGCAAGAAAAACAATCAACCATTGATTCAAATCAATTAATGAAAAACCAATGTCTCTTCGCTGCAAACATCTACTGATTCTTTTCTCAATAATCACACTGGCCGGAGCCGCCATTCTGACATCATTGTGGTTTGCCAGAATCACCAGAACAGACGCGGCGGCGATTAATGAAGCCGGCTCCCTGCGCATGCAGTCCTGGCGGCTGGCCGAGCAAGTTGTGGTGCCTGAACTGGTAACAGAAGAAATTCTTGCTCCACTGGTAAATGTCTACGATCGCAGTATTGAACATCCTGCCCTTTCACTCCTGGCGGAATGGAGCAATCCCATAGGTCAGCAATACCGCCAGATTCGTACAGACTGGCATAACAATATGCGCACCATGCTGGAACAGCGTAACTTCGCCGGTTATATCAGTGCCGTCCCTGCTTATGTTGACAGGATTGATGTCCTGGTTGATGCCCTGCAGCAGCATACCGAGAGTAAACTTCACAGACTCTACAGCGCTATGATTGCCGCACTGGCCTGTCTGATCATTATCGCCGTACTGGTTCTTCGGGATACGCGAAAAAACCTGCTGGAACCTGTCAGCGACTTGGCCAAAGCCGCAAGAAAAGTCCACCACCAGGACTTTAATATTCACCTTTCCTACAGCGGAAATAATGAACTGGGACAACTCACCCGTGCATTTACCGATATGGCCGGTGAACTGCAGGAACTCTATACCCGGCTTGAACAGAAAGTCCAAAAGCAGACCCAGGCTCTGAGTCATGCCAATGAAGCATTGAAGTTACTTTATCTGTCATCCCGCACACTGTCCGGCAACCCATACGACAAAGACAATATGACGTTATTGCTGGATCGCTGGCAGACACTGCTCAGACTCGACAGTTGTTATCTTTGCCTTTCCGACTCCACCAGCCAGCAATGGCTGCAGAGAATAGATGCTCCCTCCAGTCACGCCCTGGCATGCCATGGCAATCACTGCCTGACCTGTCTGAGCAGTTGCGGTAACAACCATATACCGGACAACGCCTCCAGTCATATAACCGAGCAGCTGCCGGTTATCAGCACCAAAAATAACCAGCACTTTGGTTTTCTGCAGATTCAACCCATGCCGGGTCATACTCTCAGTGAAAAAGAGCGACAATGGCTGCAGGTTTTTGTCGATATTCTGGCCACAGCCCTCAGTCAGAACCGGCAACAGATGCATGAACGAAGACTGTTGTTGATGGAAGAGCGTACCGTTATTGCCAGGGAGCTCCACGACTCCCTTGCCCAGGCTCTCTCCTACCAGAAAATCCAGGTCTCCCGCCTGCGTCGGCAGTTGTCTTCCGACAACAACCATCCGGCAAACAGCATCATGGAAGACCTTCAAACAGGTATTAACAGCGCCTACAGGCAGTTACGGGAGCTGCTGGTCACTTTTCGTCTGTCGATGGCGGAAGGATCACTGCAGGACAATATTGCCCAGACTCTGGAAGAATTTAATAAACGGGCCGACAGCACTCACTTTGACCTGGACTACCGTATCCGTTTCCAGCAGATAGGTGCCCACCAGGAAGTGCATGCTCTGCAGATTATTCGGGAAGCCCTGAACAATGTCGTTCAACATGCCGGTGCGCAGCAGTGTACGGTCAGCTGTTTTCAGCAGAACGATCAAAAAATCCTGATAACCATTGACGATGACGGCCGGGGGCTGCCGAACAACCCCGAACACCATGGCCATTACGGCCTGAGTATTATGCAGGAACGGGCCAGCAGCCTCTCGGGACAGCTGGACATGCTTCCTTCCCCCCTCGGGGGTACCCGTGTTCAGCTGCACTTTTATGCCCCATCCAGAGAGACCGAAAATAATGACATCGAGCGTGTTGCTGATTGATGATCACCCCCTGTTACGCCGGGGGCTTAAACAGTTGATTGATGATGAGCCGGATCTCCATGTCGCAGGTGAAGCCGGCAGCGGAAGTGATGGCCTGAAGCTGGCCTCGGAGATAGACCCAGACCTGATCCTTCTGGACTTGAACATGAAAGGCATGAATGGCCTGGATACCCTGAAAGCGATCAGAGCCAGCGATATTACCTGCAAGGTTGTGATGCTGACGGTCTCAGACCACAGAGATGATGTTGCCGCCCTGTTCCGGGCCGGTGCCGATGGTTACCTGCTCAAGGATATGGAACCGGATCACCTTATTGAGCAGGTGCGGGAGGCGGTCAGTGGGCAGGTGGTTGTCGACGACCGACTGGCCGGTGTTCTCGCTTCCATTTTACGGCCGAATACAGACGGCAACAGTAACCCCCTGGAGAATCTGACAACCCGGGAACAGGATATTCTTCACCTGATTACTGACGGTCTGTCCAACAAAATGATTGCCCGTAACCTGGATATCAGCGAAGGCACTGTGAAAGTCCATGTCAAACACCTGTTGAAAAAGCTGAATGTCCGCTCCCGGGTAGAAGCTGCCGTATGGATGCTGAACCGGAAAAAACGATGATTGACCACAGCCTCGTTAAAGCTGCCGCCTTGCCTGTTTTTTCTGGATTCGGCGACGGCGAAAAAAGGCCGACATCATCTCAGAGCACTCATCCGCCAGTACACCACCCACAACACCCACAAAGTGGTTCAGGCTGCCCCGGGCCAAAGCCTGGTCCTGGCTTTCAACCGCACCGGCTTTGGGTTCTGTCGCGGCATAAACAAGCCGCCGTATACGACTATGGACTAAAGCCCCGGCGCACATGCCGCAGGGTTCCAGGGTCACATAGAGATCACAATCCACCAGCCGGTAATTATCCAGGGTGCGGGCAGCATCCTGAAGGGCCAGGATTTCGGCATGGGCGCAGGGGTTGGAACGACCTATAGGACTGTTATAGCCCCGACCGATAATACGTCCCTGATAAACAACAACCGCACCAACGGGCACTTCCCCGACAGCTCCCCCCAGTTTTGCCAGGGCAATGGCTTCCCGCATCCAGTGCTCATCCTGCACCTGTTGTTTCCGCAGATGCTGTTCCCGTAAATGCTTTGCCCGTAGAGAGTTGGATTGTGCAGTTTTTTCCGACATTGCCTTTTCTAACACAGGTATTCCGCAAACAAATCGGCCCATTATACAGGCCGACTGCAGAATCTGTGAGCGCTCGTCCTAAAGAGGCAGAAGCGTTAACTGACCTTCAAGGTGAGGTTTGCCTGAGGATTCTGTACGGAGCAGAAAATCAACATGCTCACCTTCCTTAGCATGGCTGAACTCCACCTGTCCCGGCAGAAAGATCGGGGTTTTAAAATCAACCCGGATTTCAAAACCATGGTCTCCAATCTCCGCCATCAAAGCCGCCAGACAGCGGGCCTTGGACCACATACCATGGGCAATATGTCGCTTAAACCCCAGGAACTTTGCGGTAAGTGGCCAGAGATGTATCGGGTTAATATCCCCGGAAATGCGCCCGTACCGCCTGCCAAGATTGGCCGGCATCTGCCAGCTTTGCACGGTTGTGTAAGGCTCCGGGGGCTGATGCTGTTTCTTGCCCTTGCCTCCAGCGCCGGAACTGGCACGACGGCGCAGATTGGTGCTGGTGCTTTCCCAAACCAGCTCACCGGAGGCATGAATACGGGTGTAAATATCAAACTCCTGGCCAGCATCCACATCCCGGGGCTGCCCCAGGGAGCACTCGATATGCAGCAGCTCTTCTTTCTCCACCGGTCGCAGCTGGCGAATGGTGTTGTGAATATGAACCAGGCCAACGGGTTTGTAGGGCATACGTTCATCGGTCATCAGACACATATGCAGAGGGAAAGCCATTACATGCAAAAACGTGGGCGGCATAAAACGGCTTTGGGGGAAATGGCACAGGCGTTCATAGGCCCGCACATCCTTCAGGACTGCCCTTTCCCCCTGCAGCACAACGGACAACTCCGGGAAATCCCTTTTCTGGGCTTTTTTCAGTGCTGCCCGTCCATATAACGACAGCATTGAAGGGGTGTTCTGCAGCACCTGTGTCGGCATACCTGTTTCCTTTCGAGACTGTTTTCTCTATTTACCAGCAGAGATTGTTACTCCACTCACCCCGACAACCATTGGCAGACGGGACAAAACCCTTATGAATCCGCCGCCAGTGACACTCTGTCATATTCACATGTGACTTTAATTTGATAACCGATTGTCACTCAGACCAATCGGTTCTAAGATAGCTCCTCAGGGACATGATTAAAAAAAATAAAATACCCACAGGGCTGTATATCCATGAGCGAACTCAGAGACGCAGGTATCCTGGTACGGATGGCCCATCAGGGCTTTATCAATGCTGGCATCGACGCCAGTGCTATTTATGAACGATGCGGTATAACCCGGCGACACCTTGAAGATCACCAGGTGCGCACTCCCCACGATGCTCAGGCCATTTTCTGGAAAAGCGCTGAAGATGTGACCGGCGACCCCTGTATCGGTCTTCACCTCGGCGAGCATGTGCCGGTCTTCCGCGGACAGGTGATTGAATACCTGTTTCTCAGCAGTCCGACCTTTGAAGAAGGCCTCAACCGGGCCATACGCTACCAGCGCCTGATCAGCGACGCAGTGCTGGCCAGCTTTGAACGCAACGGCGATACCTGTCGTTTTACCATGGACCCCTGCAGTGACGGCAAAAATATACGTCACCTGATTGATGCAGTACTGCTTAATGCCCTGCGTTTCTTCCGTAACCTGACCCAGAACAGCTTTGAAGCTCTCTCGATCAGCCTCGTGCATCAGGGCTCCGCTGATAACAGCGAGTATACCCGTCGCTTTGGCTGCCCGGTGATTTTTGGTGCGTCTTCCAACTCTATTGAGTTCAGCGCCAATATCCTGCAGTTCCCGTCCCAGCATGCGGAGCCGGAACTGATGCGGGCCCATGAACTGGTAGCCCTGGAACAGATTTCCCGACTGGAAAAACAGGATATTGTCAGCGACGTGAATCGCGTGATCGCAGAACTACTGGATTCCGGTGAAGTCAGCCTTGAGTCGGTGTCGGAACGTCTTGATATGACTGCCCGCTCCCTGCGCAGCCGGCTGGCCGATGCCAATACCAGTTTTAACCATCTGCTGGCCAACTATCGCTGTAATCTGGCCAAGCAACTGCTGGCCCGTACCGATGAATCCATTGATGAAATTGTTTATCTGACCGGTTTCTCCGAGCCCAGTACTTTCTATCGGGCCTTTAAGCGCTGGACCAATCTGACGCCTATTGAATATCGCAAAACCAAGAAAGCTTCTCGCACTACTGCGGAAGCTGTTTAAACCAACCCAATAAAAAGAAAAAAGCCTGACGAGTTGTGAGCCCGCCAGGCTTTTTTATTTCAGGCAATATTTTTAGATATCAGGCACCCAGCAGAGACTGACCACAGACCCGAATCACATTCCCATTAGTGCCCGTTGAAGCCGGGCTGGCGAAAAATGCGATAGCTTCCGCCACATCCCTTGGCTGGCCACCCTGGGACAGGGAATTCATACGACGGCCGACTTCCCGTGTCATCAAAGGAATCGCAGCGGTCATCTGGGTTTCGATAAAGCCCGGGGCCACTGCATTAATGGTGATATTCTTTTCAGCCAGAGGCGCGGCCATAGCCTGCACATAACCGGCAACACCGGCTTTGGAAACCGCATAGTTGGTCTGCCCAAAATTACCCGCCAGTCCGCTGACAGACGATACGCAGACTATACGACCATTTTCACGCAACAGATTGCGGGACAGTAATTCATCATTAATCCGCTCTTCCGAGGAGAGATTGATATCAATCACCATATCCCACCAGTCAGGCTTCATATTGGCCAGAGTCTTGTCCCGGGTTACACCGGCATTATGGATCAGCACATCTACGCCTCCGAATTCACTTTCCAGGGTATCGGCAATAATCTTTGGCGCATCGGCAGCAGTAATATCCACAGCAATGGCAATACCACCCAGACGACTGGCGACTTTTTCCAAGGCATCTTTGGCCTGGGGTACATCCAGGCACACCAGTTTGGCACCGTCCCGGGCAATCACTTCCGCGATAGATTCACCAATGCCTCGGGAAGCGCCGGTCACCAGTACAACCTTTTCATTCAGGGGATAAGCCCAGTCGATAGCGGAAGGCTCCTGAGCAGGGGAAACATTCAACACCTGCCCGGTAACGTATGTACAACGGGGAGAGAGACAGAAACGCAGCGGGGAAGTAATCAGGCTTTCTGCACCCTTGCCAACATAGACAAGCTGAACGGTCGTACCTTTTTTACCCACTTCCTTACCAAAGCTGCGGGTAAAGCCTTCCAGTGCCCGCATAGCCGCAGCCTGGGAAGCCGTTTCACATTCAGACATAGGGCGACCCAGCACAACCACACGACCGCAGCCTCCAAGCTTGCGGGCCACCGGATTAAAAAAGTCGTACAGCGCCCGCAGTTCAGATGTTGAGCTGATACCCGTGGCATCAAACACCATGCCTTTAAAACGGGTCGCGTCTTCTTTTCCAGTGCTGACCTGGGTGACTTTTTTATCGACGGCTTCTGCCGCATTCACTATCTCTGAGGCTGTTACGGCATTAGCCTGGCAGCATATCTGGGCGCTGGAGTCAGCCAGGGTCTCCATAATATCGCTCAGCAGTGCCGAACCCTGGGCCACGCCCACCAGCACCCGCCCCTTGATAAAATCCGCTTCCGCCTGCTCCTGACGGTCCAGAGTCACCGGAGTCGGCAGACCGAGGCTGGTGAAAATACTTTTGCCCAAAGGAGAATTGGCAATCTTCTGGTATCTGTCAGACATGGTGATTCAGTTCTCTTTATTATGTTGCAGGATTTTATCAATCCGTTTGCCCGGTCGCTATTTCAGCAAAGCTACCGTAACAGTGAATTGACTCGACTGGATTCAGAGACCAGTCATAATAGCCAATGTGAGTGTAATCCTGCGCTATACACTTCCTGCAAGACGATAAAACGAACATCCACACAGGACAAGTCATGAGCCAGTCTGTCAGAAAGGTTGCCATTATCGGGGGAAACCGTATTCCCTTCGCCCGCTCCAACACCACTTACTCCCATGCCAGTAATCAGGATATGTTAACCGCCACGTTAAATGGCCTGATTAACCGTTACCGGCTGCAGGGGGAACGTCTCGGCGAAGTGGTGGCTGGCGCAGTGATCAAACACTCCCGTGACTTTAACCTGACCCGGGAATCCGTTCTCAGCACCTCCCTGAGCGCCAGCACCCCCTGTTACGATATTCAGCAGGCCTGTGGCACCGGCCTAGAAGCAGCCATTCTGGTGGCCAATAAAATCGCCCTTGGCCAGATCGACAGTGGTATTGCCGGAGGCTCCGACACCACCTCCGACGCGCCCATCGGTGTGAATGAAGAGCTACGCAAAATCCTTCTGGACTTAAACCGCTGCAAAACCAATGGCCAGAGACTGAAAGTCGCCGCCCGCCTGCGCGCCCGTCATATTGTTCCCCTGATTCCCACCAACGGCGAACCAAGAACCGGACTGTCCATGGGCGGACATACAGAAATCACCGCCAAAGAGTGGCAGATTCCCCGGGAAGAGCAGGACAAGCTGGCCCTTCAAAGCCATCAGAATCTCCATAAGGGCTATGAAGACGGTTTCTTTGATGATCTGGTGACGCCCTATCTCGGGCTGGAGCGGGATAACACCATGCGCCCGGATACCAGTCTGGAAAAACTGGCTTCCCTGAAACCCGCCTTCGACAGAAAGAGCGGCAAAGGCACGCTTACCGCCGCCAACAGTTCCAACCTGACCGATGGCGCTTCTGCCGTTCTGCTCTCTTCCGAAGAGTGGGCAGCGGAACGGAACCTGCCTGTGCGTGCTTACCTGACCCATTGTGAAACCGCTGGCGTGGATTTCTTTGGTAAAGAGGGCAGGGAAAAAGAAGGGCTGTTGCTGGCTCCCGCTTATGCTGTTCCGAAAATGCTGGCCAAAGCTGGTCTTACCCTTCAGGACTTTGACTACTACGAAATCCATGAAGCCTTTGCCGCCCAGGTGCTGGCCACCCTGCAGGCTTGGGAAAGCGAAGACTTCTGCAAGAACCGTCTGGGTCTCGACCAGCCCCTGGGCTCCATTGACCGCAGCAAGCTGAATGTCTGCGGCAGTTCACTGGCCACCGGCCATCCCTTTGCGGCCACTGGCGGACGCATTATTGCCACCCTGGCCAAGATTCTTGAACAGAAGGGTTCCGGTCGGGGACTGATCTCCATCTGCGCCGCTGGTGGCCTGGGTGTGACAGCCATTGTTGAGCGCCCTTAACAAATCATTGAACGTCCCTGACAAGATTGTGACCCAGTTATAAACAGTCGGGTACAACTGCACGATCAACTACGGTTTTCCGACTTTTCCCCTCCGTGGTTACCCTTCCTTATAAGAAGCAGGCTTGTGCCTGCTTTTTTTATGCTTAACTTCTACTAAGACCTGGACAGTACACAGCAATACGTGACCTGAACAGACCATCATAAGGAATACGGACAGAAAAGAAGCCAGGGAGGATTTCACCCATGTCCCATCGGCAGAATGTCGAAGAGAACCTGCAGCGATTTGCCGAAGGTATTGGCCTTGGCGAATTAAAGCTGAATGAGCACGGTGCCTGTGGCCTCTGCTTTGATGACACCCTTATCGTCAACATGGAATACCTGGAAGAAGATGAAGCCCTGGTCTTTGTCTCCGCGGTAAAACCTGTTGAGCCCCATTTAGACACTGAAGATAAGCTGGCCCTGTTTGAGAAGCTGCTGTTTATCAATCTTCAGCACCACAGCATGCAGGGCGCTTACCTGGCCCTGAACCATGACAAAACTGAAATCCTGCTGATTCGCTCCATGCCCGCCGGTATCGACTATGGCTCCTTTGAATCCAACCTGGAAAAATTCGTTAATACTCTGGAATGGGTCGTTCAGGAAGCCGGCAATACCGACAGCGACGGTACAGCGCCCCAGCCCCCCACCAGTTCCGGTACTCCCAGTGGTGGCAATCAGCCACCGGGAACACCTCCAAACCAGCCCGGCGGAGATATGGGCATTATGGTGTAACAGAAATCCCCCCACTCATAGCGTCATAGCGCCCCTTCGGGGCGTTTTTTTTGATGGGCGGAGTTTCAAACAGAGTCAGGCACGAGGAATACGTTTTGAGCGACAGTGACGCACTCAGCTATTTAACCGAATCCCTGCAGAACGCCGTGGATGGCAGTCGTCTGGTGGATATCCGCGGTCGGGTCACCGAAGTCCAGGGTATGATTATCAAAGCCGCCGTTCCCGGAGTAAAAATCGGTGAACTATGCGAGCTGTTTACTCCCGGCGAAGACGATATGAACTATGCCGAAGTGGTGGGCTTTGAAGGCTACGACGCGGTTCTTACCCCCCTCGGCGATATGCTCGGTATCTCTTCCAATACCGAGGTGATTCCCACCGGTCGGGTACACCATGTGGCCGTTGGCACTCACCTGCTGGGTAAAGTCCTTGATGGAATGGGCCGCCCTCTTCATGAAGACCCGGATGATACCACCCAGCCAGAAACCTGGTATCCAGTGTATGCCGACGCTCCAGACCCGCTGACCCGAAAGCTTATCGATAAGCCTCTCCCTCTTGGCCTGCGGGTGATGGATGGAGTACTGACCTGCGGCGAAGGCCAGAGAATGGGTATTTTCGCTGCGGCCGGTGGTGGTAAGTCCACCCTACTCTCCATGCTGGTGAAAGGGGCGGAAGTGGATGTCACCGTACTGGCCCTGATCGGTGAACGGGGGCGGGAACTGCGGGAATTCCTGGAACACGACCTTGGCCCGGAGGGTGTCCAGAAATCAGTCACCGTTGTTGCCACCTCAGACAGATCCTCCATGGAGCGTGCCAAAGCTGCTTATACCGCAACCGCTGTTGCTGAATACTTCCGGGATCAGGGGAAACGAGTGCTTCTGCTGATGGATTCTGTTACCCGTTTCGCCCGGGCACAGCGGGAAATCGGCCTGGCAGCGGGTGAACCTCCCACACGGCGTGGTTTCCCGCCTTCTGTCTTTGCCACACTGCCAAAACTGATGGAGCGGGCCGGCATGTCCGACAAAGGCTCTATTACTGCGTTTTACACTGTTCTGGTAGAAGGCGATGATATGACCGAACCCGTAGCCGATGAAACCCGTTCAATCCTGGACGGTCATATTATCCTCTCCCGAAAACTGGCTGCGGCCAACCACTATCCGGCCATTGATGTTCTCGCCAGTGCCAGCCGGGTTATCAACAACATCGTGGACCGCGAGCATCTGGATGCCATAGGCAAAATTCGGGAGCTAATGGCCAAATACGAAGATATTGAGCTTCTGGTGAAGGTGGGCGAATACAAACAGGGAACAGATGCCATGGCAGATCTGGCCCTGGCCAAGATCGACAGTATCCGCACATTCCTGAAGCAACGAACAGATGAACTCTCGGAATTTAATACAACAGTTCAGCAACTGCACCAGCTCGCCCGCTGAATAAAGGATGATTCCAGATGCTGAATGACCTGCTGAAAATCAAACGGATTCGGGAGAAATCAGCAGAAGATGAAGTCCGTAAATGCCGTTATCGGGTAGAAGTCGCATCCCAGGAGCTGGAGAAAAAGCGTCAGGAACTGGTGGACTACAAAGTCTGGCGCCAACAGGAAGAGCAGCGGCTCTACGACAACATTATCAATACCTCGGTTAAACAGTTCGACCTGGATATCCTGAAACAGAAAATCGCCAGGCTTCGAGAGAAGGATCTGGTGCTGGAAGAGAATATTGCCGACGCCGAGAAACACTTGGAAGAAACCAAAAAGCAACTGGCCGAGGCCGAAGAAAAATACCGCCTGGCAGTACAGGCCGTTCAAAAATTTGAAGAATTTACCGATGTACTCAATAAGGAAGAGGCTAAGGAAAAGGCCCGTATCGAGGAACTGGAGCTGGAAGAGTTCACACCCAGAAACCGGTTTTAGGACACAAGCCGTTAGCCAAAAGCACTGAGGGTATAACACCATGAGCACCATGCAGACACCCCCGCCATCCTCCGGTGCCGCCAACAGCGGCCGGGCCAACCATCAGGATAACGCAGCCAAAAGCCGTCCCAAAGAACAGGAAGCCGAGCGGGGCAGTGATGATTTCAGTAAAGCCCTGGATAAAAAGCCCAAAAAGGACATTGCCGATCAGGTGAAAGGCCAGGGCCAGGGCGAAGAGAAGAAAAAAGGTGTTGAAGACCTGTTCCGCCAGGCCCACAGCAAGAAGAAAGACACCAAGGACGAAGGGGAAGCCCTGGCTTCCGGCGACGTGGCCAAGGGTATGAGCACACAGGCCAGTGGCAAGGCAGAAGTCCAGGCCGTTGATAATAAGCAGATGATCGAGCGGATTGAGAAGATCGCCGACCGCATTATGGTCAGCGAAGCCAGCAATGTAAAAGCAGTTAAGATCGACTTTAAAGACGGCGTTCTGCCGGGCACAGAAGTCATGATCCGCAAGGATGCCACCGGTAAACTGCAGATCGACTTTACTACCACTTCCTCGGAATCCTTCAACTTTCTTAACAAGGGTGAACAGGCTCTGATGGATACCCTGACCCGCAAGATCGGGGGGGATATCAACGTCAATATCAAGATGCAGGGTGACGGTACGGACCAGGACACCGGCGATGGTCGTTCCCGTGAGAAGTATTTCGCTCAGGACGATGATGGCAAACAAGACGGACGGAACACCTGATAACCATGTCAATCCGGCCCTTCACCTTTACCCCGGTTTCCCACCAGCAGGCCTTGCTGAATAACCTTGTCTGCCTGCCGGGTCGCGCCCTGCAAAGCCAGATCAACGGTATGCCCTGCGCTGTTTCCCTTACGCCTTTATCCGAGACCCGGCCGTTTGACCTGGAATTCCACTGTTCCATTGATAGCCTGCCGGTACGGGTGCAAGCCTCACGGGATCTGTTTGCGAATATCTCTATGGGTGGTGTTCCCCTGGGGGATATTCTGGAGCAGCTACCCGATGATCTTCGTCTTGGCTGCGCGTCATCGGCTATAGACCGCCTGCTGGCGGACCTGCGTTCCCTGATTCAGAAAGATATCACCCTGAACCGTATCAGCCGCTGCGAACATATTCCTGAAGGAACACCCTGCCTTGGTATTCAGTTTCAACAGGAAGACAAAGTCAGCAGCGGGCTGCTGGTGATCAGCGACCAGATTCACGGCCTGCTGAAAACCGCCCTGGATACAGCTCCCGTTCCTGCGGCCGATCATATTTTTATGCCTTTAGCGGTTGAGGTTGGTTACACCATGATCGCCGACCGGCGTCTGGCAACCCTGGCCAGCGGCGATATCGTGTTACTGGATCGCAGCTGGCACAGGGACGGAGAACATGTCTTTTTGCGGCTTTCGGAAACCAGCGGCTTCCTGGCACGCATGGACGATAACCGGATCACTCTGGAACAACGGCTGGAGAACCCTATGAGTGACGACGATTTCGATGATTTTGATGATCTCGACGACGAGCTTGACCTTGGCGACGACTTCGATGATGACGACGATCTGCTGGGTGGTGAGCCACAGACGGATGCGGCCCCACAGGACGTCCAGCAGCCAGCGCCCCAACCGGAAGCTGCCCAGTCACAACCTCAGCAGCCTCAACAACAGGCAGTCCCTGCACCCCAGACCGTCAGCCACGAAGATGTACAGGGACTTCCGGTGAAACTGGTCTTTGATATAGGCCACCACGAGCTAACCGTGGGTGAAGCCGGGCGTCTCGGGCCGGGTTATACCTTTGAGCTGAACCGGGATATCACCAGCCCGGTTACCATGAAGGCCAATGGCAAACCATTCGCGGAATGCGAACTGGTCAGTATCAACAACCAGCTGGGCGCACGTATTACCCGTCTGCTCTGACAGGCTCTCTGAGCCGGGGACCAAGGATCGGTTATGGAGTTTGATATCTCCACCCCGTTTTACCTGATACTGCCACTGGCGCTGTTGTCTCTGGTGCCGTTTGTCGCCATTCTCGGTACATCTTTTCTGAAGCTGGTTGTCGTCTTCGGCATCCTGCGTAACGCCACCGGCCTGCAGCAGATTCCCCCGAATATGGCCCTGAACTCCCTGGCCATTATCCTCACTATCTACATCATGGCTCCCGTCGGCATGGATATGTATGAGGTATTGAAGGAGGAAAAAATCAATATTCAGGACAACTCCTGGAAAGGCGCTTTTGAAGCCGGTGTGGTGCCCTATCGGAAGTTTCTGGTGCAGAATACCACAGAGCGGGAACGGCGCTTCTTCAAGAAAACCGCTGTCGCCCTCTGGCCTCCCAAGTACCAGGAAGAACTGGCCACCGACAGCCTGATGATCCTGATTCCCGCCTTTGCCATAGGGGAACTAACCAAGGCGTTCCAGATCGGCTTCCTGCTCTATCTGCCGTTTATTATTATCGATTTGATTGTCTCCAACATTCTTCTGGCCATGGGTATGATGATGGTTTCCCCCATGACCATCTCCCTGCCATTTAAGCTGTTGCTGTTTGTGCTGCTGGATGGCTGGACCCGGTTGATCCACGGCCTTGTGCTCAGTTATCAGTGACGGGGAGATCCTATGGTTGAAGCAGAAGTTCTGACAATGACCTCCAAGGCACTGATGTTGACCTTGATTCTGTCTATGCCGCCCATTATTGCCGCGGCCGGTATCGGCCTGCTGGTGAGTCTGATACAGGCTCTGACTCAGATTCAGGAGCAGACCCTGCCCTTTGCCTTCAAACTGGTGGCTGTGGTGATCAGTATTTTTGTCACCGCGCGCTGGATGGGTATTGAGGTGTATAACTTCTCCCTGGCCATTCTTAATTACCTGCCACAAATCTAGGGGGCTGACACCGTGCCTCCGGAGCTGAACCCCAACGAAATCAAAGGCTGGCTGTTTATCTACTCCCTGACCATGGTGCGTATGGCAGCGGCCTTTAATATTTTCCCGCTGCTGAACAAACAGATTGTCGGTGGAGCGATGATTCGCAACGGTATTGTCGGGGCCATGGCGATCTTTCTGTTTCCCCTGGTTTCCTCCCAACAGCCGGAAACTACGCCAGGCATGCTGGTGATTCTGACCATTATTCTGAAAGAAGTAATGATTGGCTTGTTTATCGGCTTTATCGCCACTATTCCCTTCTGGGCCATGGAAGCAGCGGGTTTTGTAATCGATAACCAGCGGGGCGCGTCCATGGCCAGTACCATGAACCCCATGTCCGGCTCCGAGTCTTCCCCCATGGGGCTGATGTTTGCCCAGTCCTTTTACACCATTTACCTGATCAGCGGCACCTTCCTGATTCTGCTGGGCAGCCTGTTCCACAGTTACCAGGCCTGGCCGGTGTTTGAGTTTTACCCCCAGATGAACCAGTCAGCGGTGCTGTTCTTCCTCGGGCAGTTTGACCAGATTATTACCCTGGGAGTATGGCTGGCGGCCCCCATTATGATCTGCATGTTTATAACCGAATGGGGCATTGCCCTGATCAGCCGTTCGGCCCCCCAGCTCAACGTGTTTATTCTGGCCATGCCTATCAAGAGTGCGGTGGCCGTGGCCATTCTTGTGCTCTATATCGCTACAGTGATGACCCTCGCTAAAAAGAATGCCGGTAAGTTCCCTGACGTACTGCAGATTCTTGGCCAATATTTAACATAGCGTTCTCAAAAGAAGCCTCAATCCATGAGCGGCAGCAGCGGCGAAAAGACTGAACAACCCACCCCGAAAAAACTGCGGGATGCCCGTAAAAAAGGCCAGGTTGCCAAGAGCAAGGAAGTCTCTTCAACCATGGGCATTATTGCAGTAGTGGTGATTATCTGGGCGCTGAGCGACTGGTATCTGCAGATGTTCCAGGAAATAATGCTGTTTCCAGCCGAATTCTATGAGATGGAGTTCCGCAATGCCCTGAAAGCAGTGACCTGGGGCCTTTTATCCAAAGCCCTGCTTATGCTGGCACCTCTCGTTGTCGCATCCGCCTTTGCCGCTATTGCCGGTAATCTGATTCAGTTTGGTTTTCTGCTGGCCTTTGAGCCTATCAAACCCGATATTAAGAAAATTAATCCGGTACAAGGTGCCAAAAAGATTTTTTCCATTAAGAACGTCGTGGAACTGTTTAAATCTATTATCAAGATTCTGTTTCTCTCCCTGGTTGTCTATTTCGTGATACGGGACAGCCTGAATGACCTGATGAATATGCCCTGGTGCGGGTCATCCTGTATTTTACCGGTGCTGGGTTCCCTGATGAAAAAGCTGATGCTGTTTGCCATCGTCGCTTTTATCGTGATTTCCATCCTGGATTTTATGTTTGAAAAATACCAGTTCACCAAAGAGCAGAAGATGACCAAGGACGAGGTGAAACGGGAATACAAGGAGATGGAGGGTAACCCTGAAATCAAGGGCAAACGCAAAGAGCTGCACCGGGAACTGCTGAACTCCGAAGATAATGTCGCCCAGTCCGATGTGGTGATAAAAAACCCCACCCATCTGGCCGTTGGCCTGCACTACGACAAAGCCTCAACTCCCCTGCCCATGATTACCTGCCTGGGCAAACGCAACCAGGCGCAGTTTATTATCAAGGTGGCCGAGCGCCATAATATTCCGGTGATGGAGAATGTCCCCCTTGCCCACGCCCTGTTCAGCCAGACGGAAGTGGGGGATTACATCCCCAGCGAACTGATCAGCCCGGTGGCGGAAGTGTTCCGCTGGGTTCAGCAAATGCAGCAGGATAACGAGCCGGAATAATTATCAACACGTTGAAAACGCTATCTTGAAAAGACACACTCAACATTTGGCACAAAATAAATACACGACAAAACATGTGTCTATACAGATAAAATACGCTCAACAACAGCAAACATAGTATTTTTACGAATAAAAATCCGCAATTTTACGCTATAAACTTGGCAGAATCGTCGGTATTCCCTTTACCCTTAAGGAAAACAGGCAATAACAAGGGAAATACCACTAATCGGCAGGACGTCAGTCGCACACAGTGATTAAAGCTGTACCAAAGCCTACATTGCACTGAGAACGCATTAAGACAACTGTTTTTACCACGGGCAAACAGATCATGTTGAGCCGTGGTTTGCCGATTCTGTGTCCAGCGGCTATAAAACTGACATCCTGATTCAGGGGAATGACAAATACGGGACCCTCGTGCACACGCACAGAAATCATGTTTCCGGTAAACAGTCAGCCCTTCAGTCAACTCAATCCAGAGCTTACAGTCTGTTAGCAGTACCGGAGCAATCATGCAGCAACAACAGGAACCCACTGTATTTATCATCGACGATGATGAAGCAGTTCGCGACTCACTCAAAATGCTGATGAATTCTGTGGGTCAGAAGGTTGAAGCTTTTGCCTCTCCTGCGGATTTCCTCGAAGCCTATGACGAGAACAGGCCTGGCTGCATTGTTCTCGATATCAGAATGCCCGGCATGAGTGGCCTGGAACTACAGAGCAAACTGAACAACATGCACTGTATCCTGCCCATCATATTTATTACCGGTCATGGGGATGTACCTATGGCGGTTCAGGCCATCAAGGATGGTGCCATGAACTTTATTCAGAAGCCCTTCCGTGACCAGGAGCTGCTGGATCTGATCAATGATGCTCTCAAACTGGATGCTCAGCAGCGGGCCGAACTGCTGGAACACAAGGAAATTCTGCGCCGCCTGTCTACTCTGACCGAGCGTGAACGGGAAGTTCTGCATCATGTTGTTGAAGGTAAGGCCAATAAGGTGATCGCTGCCGATATCAACCTGAGCCAGCGTACCGTGGAAATCCACCGTTCACGGGTTATGGAAAAAATGGTGACCAAATCACTGGCTCACCTTGTACGTCAGGTCATGCAGGTTAAGGATCACCTGAAAGAGGATTTTCATTTCAAGTAAGACATCAACAGAAAGATCTTTCAGTAGCCCCCCCACTCCACCCGGTATCTGAGCAAAGATACCGGAAATCATCCCCCACGATTTTTCCCAACGCATACTTGCCCGTCTCCTTCCGGCTAGTCACTTGGCGCATGACGCTGGGTAAAAGCAACAATAGTTCTGACAGCCCCGGCAAAACTATGATTGTCTTTCCGCCCGGACAGGAACACGCGGATATTTTTGTATTCCTGAAAACCTCCAAGCCGGACAAGACGTACCAGAAAGTGCGGGCGATGATAAAAACTTTTGGGGTAAAAGATGAACAATGCCACAGAGTCTTGCGTTTTCCTGTATGAAAACGACCAAGCGACGACAAGCGCCATCAGCCGTCTGTGCAAACAGAAACAACTGGCATTGTACAGTTTCACCACCTGGCAAGACGTAATTCAGCAGCTCAAAAAAAAATCCCCCTGCTGCCTGATTATTTCACAAGATTATGAAAGCAGCAGTGTGCCTGGATACATCACTGATATCAGCCTGCACGACGAAAATATTCCGGTGATAGTCCTTGGTCAGCAGCATGATCTGACAGGAGCTGTTGCGTCCATTCAGGCTGGCGCTATCGACTATATTGAAAAGCCGGGCATCAGCGGACGGTTGTCTCAGCATATCACCCAGCTATTTGCTTAAGCCCGGAGCCAAAAAGCCTCAGCCCGGAGTTAAAGAGCCTTTTCCTGCCGGGCACCGTAAGCCAGCAATTCTTTCAGAATCTGCTGATTTCGCTGATCCTGCTTATCATTCAGCATATGATGAATATGTTCTTTGTAGCTTTCAAGGTTATGGCTGCTGCCACCACAGCCTTTACGCAGCCTCCTCACCCGGTGTTCCGCCCAGCGCATCTTTCCAGCTTTATCTAACAGCTCCGGCCAGTTTCTGGCCCGATAGCGGAACAGCATTTCTTCCAGGCGACCTTCTGTAAAAGGAAGGTTTAAACTCGCCAACCCTTCCGAAGGCGTACGTCTAACCTGATCGATATAGTTACGGTCTTCATTGGAAAAGAAACCTCCATAGAGCTGCTGGTCCGGATCATCACTTCCTTCAAAATCCCTGCTGGAGAACACTTCCGCCAGTTTGATTCTCAGACCGTGAATATCCTGATGAAAAATAGAATCGTAATGACGCCTGCAAAGATCAAGATCAACGCTCAGCCTTTCCTGATCGGCTGGCGTCATAACCTTTAAAGGCACAACCACCGGACATTTATTGATACGAATCGTTTTCAGAGGGATGCGTTCAACTCCTTCCACATTTAATTGCTCGGTGGACGTGTAAATCCGGTGTCGAATATCATCCGCCGAAAGACTCAGTAAAGGTATAGGGTCAACCGACAAATCATAAACAATTACCTGATTCTTATCAGTAGGATGAGAGGCCAGGGGAACAACAACACCAAGACAGTGTTTAAGGGCGGAAAAACGACCGGAGATATGTATCACCACATTTGGACGGGAAGAGACTGTATCCAGCATCTCCGCCACCTTATATTTCACCTTGTGTTTCAGGGCGAAATCAAACAGCTTCGGTTGTTTTTCTCTTAATAGCTTCGCCATGGCAATCGTTGCCCGCACATCTGACAAAGCATCATGGGCATCCAGATGGGTAATACCATTAGCTTTGGTCAGTTCTTCCAGGCGAAAGCTCTTGGCTCCATCTTCCCGCTCCGGCCAGTTAATACCGTCGGGTCGCAGTGCCGCGCACAGCCGCACCACATCAATCATATCCCAGCGGCTGCAGCCGTTCTGCCACTCACGGGCGTAAGGATCAAAGAAGTTGCGGTAGAGACTGTAACGAGTCACCTCATCATCAAAACGCAACGTGTTGTAACCCAGCACACAGGTATTTGGCAGGGAGAATTCCTGGTGAATACGGCTGATAAAGTCCGCCTCACACATGCCACGTTCGTTGGCAATATCAGGGGTAATACCGGTCACCAGACAGGCCTCCGGGTGGGGCAGCTGGTCATTAGGCAGGCGGCAGTAAATATTCAGTGGCTCGCCAATCTCGTTGAAGTTTTCGTCGGTGCGCATACCGGCAAACTGGCAGGGCCAGTCCCGGGCTGGATCGACACCAAAGGTTTCAAAATCGTAGAAGTAAAAAGTCTGAGCCACTGGGAAGTCCCGAATAGAAGTGTTCAGTACAGCTTACCACTCCCTTTCAGGAACAGAAGTCACCCACCTGAGAAATGGGCAACTTTGAAGAAAGGATTATTCGTCGGGGAAAGAGAAATAGCGGCGAAGAGCCTTGATCAGAAGATCGTAATTGACCGAACTCTGCACAACCGTATAACCGGAATCAAAGCTCTCTGCATCAATATCAGGGCGGCACCACTGGCACCGTGCATCAAAGTCCACATAGAGCCGGCCCAGCAATGTGCCCGGAAGCACTATACGCATATTAAATACGGAATCCACCTGCATCCGCCAGCGGGTAATCAGCATCAGACCATTACGGCTGATATTGCCGATATAACCCATCTCACGACCGGTACGTCGATTAAACACCCTGAGATATTGACCGAGGCTGTCCCCATGAAACGGAAGAGGAGCCTGTGTGAACGCTTTTTTTGACATCACCGAAACATCCTTGCTGCATTCGGACTTTGTGCATCACCAGACTTGTTGATTTATGGGTATCTGGGTACGAAGCCGTAAACCAAACCGTTCCGCAGTTAACAAACCATTAGAACAGCTAAAAAAATCCGCCCGACCCGCTAACCGGTAAACTGGCCCCGATACACTCGAACTGTCATCGGGAAGCCGGACACTACGGATACTTCACACCCAAGACTAGAGCAGC
Source organism: Parendozoicomonas sp. 209JJ7-1 (assembly GCF_058147085.1). Taxonomy (NCBI): domain Bacteria; kingdom Pseudomonadati; phylum Pseudomonadota; class Gammaproteobacteria; order Oceanospirillales; family Endozoicomonadaceae; genus Parendozoicomonas; species Parendozoicomonas sp. 209JJ7-1. The sequence continues at coordinate 136,177 of NZ_JBYVJU010000011.1, forward strand.
CGGAATCCGGTCAATTAAAACCCTTCGGTCTAGATATCCGGCTATTCATTCCAACCCCGCCAAATCAATCAGGAACAGGAATAAGAAGATGACAGATTAATTACCGATAAATCCATTCGCCCGGATTCATGACTCCCCTGTCAGTCTGACCAGAACCCGCCCCGGCAAACATGTTATCATCCCGACAAACAATCATAATCAACCATGGAACCCGGTATGCCAGCAAAACGGATAAGAGGCATAGTCCGCCCCTGCCTGCTCTTGCTATTGAGCGTTTTTCTGGCTGCCTGCGCAGCGACAACCCCTATATATATTGCCGAACTGGGCACACGGGAATTTGCCCGCCATGAAGACCTGAAAGGCCGGCTCTCCAACGCCATTATTGATGAGGAAGGAGACCTGTTTACCTACTCGGTGCGGGCCATTATCAATAACACTTCCAAATCTGCAGAAAAGCTGTACCTGAAGGGTTATCAAGACCCGGACTTCGGGGATGAGATCAAAGGCATTGCCCTGTACCAGATTGCCATGATTTACAAAAGCAGCTACAACACTGACAGGGACTACAACAAGTCCCTCAGTTACCTCAGCAAAATCGTCAATGAATTCCCGGAAACCCAGGCTGCCCAGTATTCCGCCCGGCAGATGAGCAAAGTTCTGAAACTACGGAACAGCCCTATTCAGCTCTCCCCGAAAGAAAAACTGAAAGAGTGGGAGCAGACCGGTACCCGACTGGATGCCCTCTACAAGACCTTTGACCAGGATATGAACCCCCTCTCCCGCAGGGCCGTGGTGAAACAGCGCATCGCCGAAGCCATGGACCTGTACACCATTGTCTATGAAGAGAGAGGTATGCCGGAGGATTTCCGGGCTGCGGCTTTATATCAGAAGTCACTGATCCTGATCAGCCAGAAACCTGTCAGTGCCGGGGACCGCAGTGAAGCCATTCTCACCCTGCGCCAGATACTCAGGGAGTTCCCCAACACCCGCTACAGACCGGGTGTGGAAAAGCATTTGAACACATTACTCAATAAGGACATAAATATCCTCAGGAGTACAGAATCTTAACCCGCTTCTTGCCGTATCTGTCCCGGAGCAGCTGAACCAGCTCATCTCCGGGACTGACGGACCACTCCTCTCCCAGCTGTATACGACCACTGGCGTCTTCTTTTTCAAACTGTACGGCTACCGGCGTATTGCCCCGATGATCCGCCAGCAAGGTCTGCAGTCGCCCGGTAAACTGTTTTGTACAGTCATCGGTATCCATACCAATTTCCAGCTCTTTCACATACTGGCTCCGGGCATCCACCAGGCTCATCACCTTGCGGGCATTGGCCTTCAGGGAACCAGAGTAGTCATCAAAGCTGACCTCCCCTTCAACCACCACCAGAGTATCTTTTACCAACAGGTGCTGATGGCTGGCAAAGGCATCGGAGAATACAGACACCTCAATACGACCACTGCGGTCATCCAGAGTCAGGAAGCCCATCTTGTCCCCGCGCTTGTTCTTCATCACCCGCATATTGACGATAAGGCCTGCAAGGTTGATGGTGTCACGGGCGGGCTGAAGATCAGAGATACGGTTACGGACAAAGTGACGAATCTCATGCTCGTACTCATCAATGGGATGACCGGTCAGATAAAGCCCAAGGGTATCCTTCTCCCCTTTTAACCGCTCTTTATCCGGCCATTCCCGGGTGCCCATATATTTCTCGTAGGTTTCTTCGTTTTCTTCCGGAGCCAGACCACCAAACAGATCCCCCAGTCCACCAGCAGCACTGCGGGCAGCCTGATCCGCCGCCTTGACCGCTTCCGCCATGGACGCATCAAGAATAGCGCGATTGGTATTCAGGGTCTTTTTGCCGGGACAGGGACCAAGAATATCAAAGGCACCGGAACGAATAAGGGCTTCCAGACAGCGCTTGTTGACTTTTTTACTGTCGATACGCTGACAGAAATCAAACAGATCTTTAAAAGGGCCACCCTCTTTACGGGCAGCAACAATGGCTTCAATGGGACCTTCACCCACCCCCTTGATCGCGCCTAGGCCGTAGATAATCTGCCCCTTGTCGTTTACATCAAAAAGATAGTCGCCGCTGTTGACATCCGGGGGCCTAACATCCAGTTTCATATTCCGGCACTCTTCAATAAACGTCACCACCTTATCGGTGTTCTGCATATCCGACGACATAACCGCCGCCATAAACTCAGCAGGATAGTGCTGCTTCAGCCAGAGAGTCTGGTAAGAGACCAGGGCATAGGCGGCAGAGTGGGATTTGTTAAAACCATAACCGGCAAATTTTTCCACCAGGTCGAAGATTTTCATGGCCAGTTCGCCATCAACACCCTTGGCTACCGCGCCAGCCTCAAAACCGGCCCGCTGCTTGGCCATCTCCTCGGGCTTTTTCTTACCCATGGCCCGACGCAGCATATCCGCACCGCCCAGGGTGTAACCGGCCAGCACCTGGGCAATCTGCATAACCTGCTCCTGGTACAGGATAATGCCGTAGGTGGGTTCCAGAATCAGTTTCAGCCACTCATGTTGCCACTGCACATCGGGATAGGAAATTTCCTCCCGGCCGTGTTTCCGGTTAATAAAATTGTCCACCATGCCGGACTGCAGAGGACCGGGGCGGAACAGGGCCACAAGGGCGATAATATCTTCAAAACAGTCGGGCTGAAGACGTTTAACCAGATCTTTCATACCCCGGGATTCCAACTGAAAGACAGCTGTCGTTTCCGCAGACATCAGCAGTTTGAAAGAAGCCTTGTCTTCCAGATCAATCTGCATAATGTCGATGGGCTCTTTCCCCTCCTTCTCCAGGCGGGGGTTAATCATCTTCAGAGTCCAGTCAATAATGGTCAGGGTCCGCAGGCCAAGGAAGTCAAACTTAACCAGCCCGGCGGTTTCCACATCATTCTTGTCGTACTGAGTCACCAGCCCCTGGCCGTTTTCATCACAGTACAGCGGCGCGAAATCCGTGAGCTTTGTAGGGGCAATAACCACACCACCGGCATGTTTACCCACGTTACGAGTGATGCCCTCAAGCTTCAGGGCCATGTCCCAGACTTCCCGGGCATCCTCGTCATTATCAAGGAATTCCCGCAGGGCTTCTTCCTGGTCATAGGCTTTGGAAAGAGTCATGCCCACTTCAAAGGGAATCAGCTTGGAGAGCTTGTCGGCCATACCATAGGATTTGCCCTGAACCCGAGCTACATCCTTGACCACCGCTTTCGCGGCCATGGTACCGAAAGTAATAATCTGGGAGACCGCATCCCGACCGTAGGTACGGGACACGTAATCAATCACCTTGTCCCGGTTATCCATGCAGAAGTCGACGTCAAAGTCAGGCATGGATACACGTTCAGGGTTCAGGAATCGCTCAAACAGCAGGTCATATTCCAGGGGATCAAGGTCGGTAATCTTCTGGGCATAGGCCACCAGAGAACCAGCACCGGAACCACGACCCGGCCCCACAGGTACACCGTTATCCTTACCCCACTGGATAAAGTCCATTACGATCAGGAAGTAACCGGGGAAACCCATCTGCAGGATAATATCCAGCTCGAAATTCAACCGGTCGTAGTAAACCTTGCGACGCTCCTCATAATCAGGAGCGTTCGGATCAAGAATAATTTTCAGGCGCTCTTCAAGCCCTTCCGCGGAGAACTCGCGGAAATACTGATCCATGGTCTTGCCTTCCGGCACCGGGAAATCCGGAAGGAAATAAGTCCCCAGTGGAACATCCACGCTGCAGCGGCGGGCAATCTCAAGGGTGTTTTCAACAGCCTCCGGAATATCGGCAAACAGCTCACACATCTCTTCCGGAGTTTTCAGGTATTGTTGATCGGAATAGTTACGCGGACGACGCGGGTCGTCCAGCGTCCGGCTTTCACCAATGCAGACCCGGGCTTCATGGGCTTCAAAATCGCTCTGGTCCACGAACATAACATCATTGGTGGCGACAACGGGCACATCCATACGCACAGCCAGGTCAACTGCGCCATGGAGATAACCCTCTTCACCGGGCCGCCCGGTGCGCTGCAGCTCAAGGTAGAAACGATCACCAAAGGCCCGCAGCCAGTCTTCCATCAGCTCATCGGCCTGACCGGGATGCCCCCCCAGCAGCACCTGACCGATTTCTCCACGTCGGCCACCGGAAAGGGCAATCAGCCCTTCATTGCGTTTAAAAATCCATTCACGCTTGATAATCGCTTTGCCCTGGTGCTGGTTTTTCTGGAAACCCTCAGACACCAGCTCAAGCAGGTTCTTGTAGCCGGTGGTGTTCATGCACAGCAGCACCAGCTGTGTGGGCGGCTCCTCCGGCACAATATTTTCCACCCACAGGTCACAACCGCAGATCGGCTTAAGCCCGGCCCCCTGGGCACCCTGATAGAAACGTACAAGGGAGCACATATTAGCCTGGTCCGTCACGGCAACCGCTGCCATGCCGCGCTCGGCCACGGATTTAATCAGGGGCTTGATACGAACAAGACTGTCGATCAGTGAGAACTCACTGTGGACGCGCAGGTGCACAAACTGGGCAGACATGAAGATCCCGAAACAAGAGTAATAGCCAATCGTACAATGATACCAGCTACAGCGATACAGCAGGGAGAATTACAACCACCTTCAGGGAAAGGAAGAGGCAGATAATACAGGCAACACCCAGGACTCATCTGATGCATTCATTCAGTCAGTCAGTCAGTAGCTCAATATATTCCCGCACAGGCTTAAAAGAACGGCGATGAATCGGCGTTACACCCAACCTTTTTAAAGCTTCCATATGAGCCTTGGTTGGGTAGCCCTTATGCCCGGCAATACCATAACCGGGATAAAGCTTATCCAGCTCCTTCATTTCCCAGTCACGAACAACCTTGGCCAGAATGGAAGCGGCGGAGATTTCCGCTATACGACCATCACCTTTCACTTCCGCCCGAGCACGGCAACCGGAAAAATCCGGAGTCCGGTTGCCATCCACAAGTACCAGGGTTGGTTTTACGGAAAGACCGTCAACGGCCCGCTGCATGGCCACCATGGTTGCCTGCAGAATATTAATGCGGTCAATTTCCTCAACCTCAGCCCGGCCAATTGACCAGTCCAGAGCCTTCTCTTTAATCTCATCAAAAAGTGCATCACGCTTTTTCTCAGAAAGCTTTTTGGAATCATTCAGCCCGGCAATGGGACGAACCGGGTCAAGAATCACCGCAGCGGTCACCACAGCTCCGCATAAAGGACCACGGCCAACTTCATCCACACCGGCCACAATATCTTTCAAGGGATTTTCCGCGAAATCCAGTCCGCTCTGTACCCATTCAGTCATGATCTGTCTCCGGTAATTTCAGCTTTCTCCACCACAGAAAGTACAACTTCTGCAGCCCTGGCGCTGGCATCCCGTTTCAGCATTTTGTGAATGGAGATAAATTCCTCAACCTGGGCCTGGTTGCTGTCGGAGTTTGCAAGGCAGGCCAGTGTCGCACGGGAGAGAGCATCAGGGGTTGCGGCATCCTGGATAATTTCCGGCACCAGATCACGCTCTGCCAGCAGGTTAGGCAGGGAGTAACGGGTAACAGACACCAGCTTTTTGAGAATCCAGTAGGTCAGAGTATTGACCTTATAGCTGATCACCATCGGTTTTTTATGGAGCAGACCTTCCAGCGCTGCGGTGCCAGATGCCATCAGCAGGGCATCTGAAGCAGCCATAACTTCATGGGAGTGGCCATCAAACAGAGTAATGGGTAGCTCTGCATTTCTTTCCGCAAGCACTTTTTCCATTTGTGCCTTTCTGGCGCTGTTGGCACAGGGCACCAGAATACGGATATCCGGTCGGGCAGCAACAATCTGTTCCGCCGCTTCAAAAAACAGGGGAGCCAGACGTTTTACCTCCCCTCCCCGGCTGCCCGGAAGCAGGCCCAGCAGGGGGTCATCACTTTCATAGCCCAGTGCCTTGCGGGCTTCGGCAGTTTTCGGTTCAAGGGGGATCTCATCCGCCAAGGGGTGACCAACAAACGTAGCCGGAACGCTGTGCTCTTTATAAACGTCCGTCTCAAAAGGCAGCAGACAGAGCATATGATCCACGGCATCGCGGATTTTCAGCACCCGTTTTTTACGCCAGGCCCAGACCGAGGGGCTGACATAATGCACAGTGGGAATACCGGCTTCACGGAGGGACTTTTCCAACCCGAGGTTAAAATCCGGGGCATCGATACCAATAAATACCGAAGGGGGGTTGGCAATAAAAGTCTTTTTCAGGCTTTTGCGGATGCCCAGCAGCTCTTTCAGCCGCCCCAGCACTTCCACCAGCCCCATAACCGACAGGCGATCCATGGGAAACAGGGTTTCAAAGCCTTCAGCGATCATCAGTGGGCCGCCAATACCCACAAAGCGGATATCAGGACAGGACTGTTTCAGGCTTCGGATAAGGCCGGCACCGAGGATATCCCCGGAGGCCTCACCCGCGACAAGGGCAAAGGTTCTGGCCATAGATCAGCGCGTAATACCCCGTGTGGACCCCTGAAGGGTGTCAACAAGGGCCTGGATTTGCGGTGTTTTCGAGGTCATGCCCTGGAGCACTTCCACTGCTTCGGTAAGCTTCATGCCCTGGCGGTAAACAACCTTATAGGCCTTGCGCAGGTCACGGATGGTGTCATCGTTCCAGCCCCGACGGCGCATACCTTCAAAGTTCATACCGTGAACCCGGGCCGGATTGCCGCTGGCCATAATAAAGGCTGGAAGATCTTTAAACAGCGCGGTCTGGGCCGCAGTCATGCTGTTGCGACCGATCAGGCAGAACTGGTGAACCGTTGTGAAACCACCCAGGATCACGTTATCCTCAACCACAACATGGCCGGCGATGGAGGCATTATTGGCAAAAATGCAGTTATCACCCACGATGCAGTCATGGGCAACATGGACATAAGCCATCAGAAGGTTGCCACTGCCGATACGGGTAATACTGTTATCCTGAACAGTGCCCCGGTGTATGGTGCAGCCCTCACGGATAACATTATTGTCCCCGATTTCCAACCGGGTTGGTTCATCGGCGAATTTTTTGTCCTGGCAGTCCTCCCCCACTGAGGAGAACTGAAAAATACTATTGTTACGACCGATGGTCGTTGGGCCTTTAATGACAACGTGGGAGTGGATCTTCGTACCAGACCCGATTTCCACATCGGGGCCTATGGTAGTGAAAGGCCCCACCTCTACATCATCGGCCAGCCGCGCGGATGGATGGATAACGGCACGGGAGTCGATCAAGGTCAGATTTCCTTTTTCGCACAAGTTATAACAGCAGAACTTGCCATTCTACCATCAACCAGCGCCTCACAGGAAAATTTCCAGATACCTCTTTTTTCCGTGATAAATTCCGCTTTTAACTGCAACCTGTCTCCCGGAACCACTGGCTGACGGAAACGAACCTTGTCAGCCGCGGCAAAATAATAAACAGAATTTTCCCCGGGTGCCTTGGCTGCCATACTGAAACCCAAAAGACCAGCGGCCTGAGCCATAGCCTCCACAATCAGCACACCGGGCATAACCGGATGCCCGGGGAAGTGCCCGTTAAAAAAATCTTCGTTACTAGTGACATTCTTGTAGCAGTCGATGGTGTTCTTTTCGAGGTCAATATCGACAACCCTGTCAACTAACAGAAACGGATAGCGCTGGGGCAACAGCGTTTTGATTTCCTCAATCTGCATCATGGCAGAAAAAAGCCTCCCAGTACTTTAAAAATTTATTGCGTCGCATTTGTTGTCTCTGAAAATAGAAAAGCCGGCAATGCCGGCTCTCTACGATTCAGGGAAAAAGCAGGGATCAGGGCTGCTTTTTCTCCAGATTCCGTAACCGCTTCGCCATATCGTCCAGCTGGCGGAAACGAACCACATTGCGTCGCCACTCTTTCACCGGCATGGTTCCCACGCCAGCAGAAGACCAGGCTCCTGCCTGGGTAATGGACTTGGTTATCATGGCCATTCCGGCAATATGAACATTGTCCGCTATAGTCAGATGCCCGGCAATCCCTGTAGCTCCGGCAATGGTACAACCTTCACCGATACGGGTACTACCGGAAATACCAACACAGCCGGCAATAGCCGTATTTTTACCGATTTCCACGTTATGTGCGATCTGGACGAGGTTATCCACCTTCACCCCGTCGTGCAGCACGGTATTCCCCAATGCCCCACGGTCAATAGTTGTGTTAGCGCCAATATCCACATCGTCGCCAATCACCACGCTGCCCAGCTGGGCAATCTTGACCCATTCGCCGCCACTGCTGGCAAAACCAAAACCATCAGAGCCAATCACCGCACCGGAATGGATTATACCCCGTGCGCCCACCGAGACTTCGTGACAAAGGGTAACATTGGCTTTAAGAATCGTATCTGCGCCCACATGGCAGTCACGCCCAACATAACAGCCACCAAGAATACGTACGCCGTCTTCTATAACAACGCCCGCCTCAACTACAGCATTAGGGCCAACCCAGGCTTTGGATGAAACTTTGGCCGTAGAATCCACGACCGCATGGGGATGCACCCCCAGCTCCTCACCATTACCCGGATCAAACAACCGGCTGACTCTGGCAAAGCCAAGATAAGGGTTTTTCATGACCAGCGCGTTACCGGCAAATTCCTCTGCCATTTCCGGTGTGAGCAATACCGCACTGGCACCTGTGCCCGCAAGGTGTTTTTCATAAACCGGATTGGCAAGGAACGAAAGGGTCCCGGCCTTGGCATCATTGAGGGTGGCCAAACCCGTGATGACGCACTCAGCATCACCACGAATGTCCGCCTGTAAAAAATCTGCCAGTTCTGACAGAGTGTACTGCTTCACCGACGTCATCAGTCCCTGCTTTTACTTAGTCAGCTTGTTGAGCTTCTCGATCACCTTGCCGGTGATATCGAGACCCGGCTTGGTGTAACGAGTTGTCGCCTGTTCAATAACGGCATCGTAATTACCACCAGTGGCCACAGACTTGATCGCTTCTTCCAGCTTGGGACGCAGACGATCCAGCTCGCCCTGGTCGGAGCGGGCTTTTTCGTCCTGCAGCATCTTCATCTGGATCTGGTAATCTTCCTGCTTGCGACCCAGTTCACGTTCAATCTTGGAACGTTCGCCAGCGCTCATGGTGGCACCATCACGCTCAAGCTTCTGCACCTGCAGTTTATACTCATCTTCCAGCTTCTTCAGACTGGCGATCTGGGAGCTGAACTTCTTTTCAGATTTCTGGGCATAAGCTTTTGCCGCGCTGGATTCCAGCAGTGCTTTCTGGGTATTGATAACAGCAACACCGGCGGCCTGTGCCAGGGGAGCTGTCAGGGCCAGGGCCACCGTTATATATTTCAGACTACGCAATTCTTTCACTCCTGAAATTCATTTCGCTATCTATTGAGCTTTTAACACTAGTTTACAAAACTAGTTTACAAAAACAGAGGCAAGGCTAACGCCCTGCCCCTGAAATGTCACCTGTCTGATACTTCCTCAATCAGAACGGTGTACCAAGAGAGAACTGGAACACCTGAGTCTCGTCATGCTTTTCTTCCTTAAGCGCTTTCGCCAGGCTGAAAGTCAGCGGACCCATAGGGGTAATCCAGGTCAGGCCGACACCGACACTGTAACGCATGTCGGAGAAGGACGGTTTGTAACAGTTCTGACTGAGGTCCTTACCTTTGTTCGTACCGGAAGTTTCCGTACCGGTCTTACAGTTGGTATCAAAAACATTACCCACGTCAAAGAAGACAGAGGTACGCAGCTGACGCTGGTCCTTGATAAACGGCAGCGGAAAAAGGATTTCTGCGGTGCTTTCCACCAGTACGTTACCACCGATGGGATCATAGTCACCATCCACCTGCAAGGAACGGGGGCCAAGGGTATTGTCTTTGTAACCACGGACAGAGCCGAAGCCACCGCCGTAGAAGTTTTCAAAGAACGGCAGTTCAGAGGTGCTGCCGTAAGCACCACCGTAACCGACACGTCCGGCCAGACGCAGGGTCAGATTTTCAGTCAGGGGGACAAAGTACTGACCACGGTAATTCAGCTTGTAAAAATGGAGCTTACTGCCGGGAATCGTCACTTCCGCAGAAATGCTCTGGGACCAGCCACGGGTAGGTAGCAGACCATTATTCAGATTCGACTGGAACAGACCGACATTAGCTTTGAAATTGGTGAAATTATTACCTTCCCGCTTAATAAAGTCTTGGACTTCCCGAGCCGGGTCCTTGCCTTCTTTCAGTTTGTTGTTCTCAACACCAGCCCCGAAGCGCAGGCTGGAAAGCTCAGAGATCGGATAGCCGAAAGTAATGTCCGCGCCCATATTGTCGACGCTGTAATTGGAAATATTACTGTCTTTGTTATTGGTTTCGCTGTAATACAGACTGTATCCACGACTTACACCATCAACGGTGTAGTAAGGGTCGTTAAAGGAGAAGCTGTACAGCTTTCGGACTTTACTGGTATTAGCCGCAATGGACACCCGGTTACCAGAACCCAGGAAATTATCCTGGCTGATTGACCCTCCCAGAATCAAACCATCGGACTGGGAGTAACCCACACTGGCGGTAATAGAACCGGAAGGCTGTTCTTCCACGCTGTAGTTCACATCCACCAGATCGCTGGTGCCAGGAACCGGTGTGGTTTCAACATTCACTTCCTTGAAGTAACCCAGACGGCTCAGGCGGGCCTTAGAGCGATCAATCTGCGCAGTATTGGCAGACGCGCCTTCCATCTGGCGCATTTCCCGACGCAGCACTTCATCTTCCGTTTTGACATTGCCGGAAAAGTTGATACGGCGAACATAAGCACGACGGCCAGGTTCAACAAAGAAGGTAATATCAACGGTATTGTTTTCGTGATTGGGCTGGGGAATACCTGCCACGTTGGCAAAGGTATAACCTTCGTTACCCAGACGACGGGTGACCAGTTCTTCAGTACTGGTCATCAGCTGACGTGAGAATACAAACCCTTCTTTGACCAACAGCAGCGGCTCAATTTCCGCTTTGCCCACCACCAGGTCACCGGCAAGTTTCACTTCATTAACAGTGTACTTATTACCTTCGTCCACATTAACGGTGATATACACACCCTGTTTGTCTGGGGTGATGGACACCTGGGTCGAAGTGATATTGAAATTGATATAACCTCGATCAAGATAATAGGAACGCAGGCGCTCCAGGTCTCCGGAGAGTTTTTCCCGGGAATACTTATTATCGCTGGAGTACCAGGATGTCCAGTTGGTGGTTTTCAGGTCGAAGAGATCAATCAGCTCTTCAGTTTTGAATACCTTGGCACCAACGACATTAATGTCCTTGATGGTGGAAACCTTTCCTTCCCGCACCTTGATAGTCACTGCCACACGGTTACGGGGCAGGGCCCGGACATCAGCCTCAATACGGGCACCATAACGGCCCTGGGCGACATACTGGCGTTCCAGCTCCATGCGGATGGCCTCGAGAGTGGCCTGCTGGAAAATTTCCCCCTCTGAAAGTCCTGACTGTTTCAGACCCTTTAGCAGATCTTCTGTTTTTATCGCTTTGTTGCCTTCGATCTCAATCTTGCTGATCGAAGGCCGCTCCACCATGGTCACTACCAGAACATCGCCATCCCGACCAAGCCGGATATCCTGAAAATACCCTGTGCGGAACAGTGCTTTTGCCGCCTCAGCCACAGACTGGCTGTCAAGATCGTCACCAATTGTTACAGGTAACACATTGAAAACGGTACCCGCAGACACCCTCTGCAGGCCGTCAAGACGGATGTCGTTTACTACAAAAGCACTGGCCTGGCCGGCGGCGAGCATGCTTCCGGCGACGAGCGGCAGTAATAATCGCTTCATGGAATCCGTTCTTCCAGATTAAATAGTCTCTTTATCCCCCAAAGAGGGTCACAGTCGACTCAAGTCATTAAACAGGGCGACAAACATAACACCCAGAATCAGCGCCAGGCCTATCCGCATGCCAAACATCTGTACCTTCTCCGACAGGGGCCTGCCTCTGATCAGTTCTACGAAATGATACAGCAGGTGGCCACCGTCGAGCACCGGCACTGGCAACAGGTTGATCACACCAAGACTGACACTCAACATGGCCAGAAAACCGAGAAAGCTTTCCAACCCTGATTTGATAGAAGCACCGGCAGCCCGGGCTATTGTAATGGGACCACTCAGATTACTGACTGATACCAACCCCGTTACCATCTTGCGTAATGAGTCAATCATCAAGACTGATAAGGAGGCCGTTTCTTCGGCAGCCACCCCCAGTGCGGCAACCGGACTAAAACGAATATCCCGAATTTGATCTTCTGGCCACTTATACGGGCTCGACCCCGCACCAATGTAACCAATTTTTGTGTTATCGGCTAATGGTTTTTCCCCGGGCACCAGCTTCAGCGGTACCTCAGAGCCATTTCTTTCCACGATAATTTTCAACGTGTTACCCGGGTTATCCCGAATCATGCTGACCCATGCGCCCCAGCTTTCCACCGCTCGGCCATTCATACTCAGTATCCTGTCACCCGGCTTCAGCCCTGCCTTTTCCGCAGCCTGGCCAGGAACTATTTCACCAATCACAGGAGCAACTTTAGGAGACCAGGGGATAATACCCAGCGCCCGTACCGGGCTTTGGGGTTCATCACCGGAAAGCCAGCGGGAAATCTGCACCTGTTCAACCGTTGGCAAAGAAGCCTGTTGACTGAAGGGCTGGGTGGCAATTTCCACCGTCCGGGTTTCACCGGCAAACCGGAACAGCTCCATATTGACATCGTTCCAGCTACGGGTCGGAACACCACCTACGGAGAGAATTTCCATATCGGTCATAAGCCCGGCTTTCGCCGCTGGCGAATCCGGCACGACATCACCCACAACAGGGATAATCGAACGTACGCCAACCATATACATAATCCACAAAGCCACAATGGCCAGCAGGAAATTGGCGACAGGACCTGCGGCGACAACCGCAATTCTGGCCAGAGGAGATTTGCTGTTGAAAGACAGGTGGCGCTCACTCTCCGGAACTTCCTCTTCCCGCTCGTCCAGCATCTTGACGTAACCGCCAAGGGGAATAAGAGCGATAACAAACTCTGTGCCGTGTTTATCATGCCAGGTCCACAACGCCCGGCCAAAACCAACACTGAAGCGCAGAACCTTGATGCCGCAGCGGCGAGCTACCCAGAAGTGGCCATATTCATGAATACTGACAAGTAACCCAAGGGTCACAATAAATGCAAGTATTGTCTGGATTGAATCCATACAGTGAAAGTCTCTTTAGATAATTCTTTAAAAACGCAGGGCAAAATTCATTTATCTGTTAATGCTCGCACAGAGACCGCAGAACAGGCAAATATCCAGAGAAAATTCCGATAAGCAATGATATTATTTCTTCTTTTCAGGAGAGCAGGTGTTGGCCGAGGACAGAAACTTCGACGCACTGGCTGAACGCTTTGAACGACAAATCTACGGCACCCCAAAAGGTGCTCTACGCACAGCCCTGCTCAGGGAAGATTTTCAACAGTATATAGACTGGCTAAAAATCCCGAAGGCGTCCAAATTCATCATCGACGCAGGCGGCGGTACCGGCCTGTTCTCCGCAGAACTTGTCAAGGAGAGCAACAATACCGTCGTCCTCTGCGATATCTCTTGTGAGATGCTGAAACGGGCCGAACAGAACTATCAGGATATTGCACCAAATACATCCGCATCCTTTATTCACACACCGGCACAGAAGCTTCCCGAATATATTACCGGGCAAGTTGACCTTATTCTGTTCCACGCGGTTGTCGAGTGGCTGGAAAACCCAAAGCAGGTTCTGCAAACCCTTGGAACTCTGGTAAAACCCGGTGGCTGGTTTTCCGTTCTGTTTTACAACCGACAGGCCCTGATCTGGCGCCACCTGATGATGGGCAACTTTGTTTACACCAATAATCCCGGAGCCCGACTGAAAGGCAATGGCAAAACCCTGACGCCGGATAACCCTCAAAATCCTGAAGATGTTGAACAGTGGCTTCTTGAAGAAGGGTTCGATATTAAAGCCCGCACAGGTATCCGCAGCGTCTACGACAATATGTACCCCCATGACCGGGAACGCAGCCGCTTTGAAGATATTCTGGAAGCCGAAAAGATTTATGGCCGCCAGGAACCTTACCGACAGATGGCCCGGTATATTCACCTGCTTTGCCGGAAAGTCTGAACCAACAACCAGATACACAAACCATAAGATTCTGGTTTGCGTAAATCCCCCTTAGCCAGCTTCAGCAACTACGACTGCCCGTAAAGGCGCAGGAAGCCCTTCCACAGTTCTTCTGGGGTCTTCAGGGTCGAGGAAATCTTTCAGGGAGTTAAAGCCCATCCACTCGGTCTGACGTTGTTCTTCCATGGTCGTGCGACCCATATCCACAACCCGGGCATTGCGGAACCCGGAACGACGCAGCCACAGCAGCAGCGTATCCGGGCTAGGCAGAAACCAGACATTACGCATCATTGCATATCGGTCTTCCGGCATCAGCACCTCACCCGGTTTTCCGTCAATCACCAGGGTTTCCAGCACCAGCTCACCGCCGGCCCGCAGAGAACCGTGAAGCTCCTGCAGATGCTCAATGGGTGACTTCCTGTGGTACAGCACCCCCATGGAGAATACGGTATCAAAGGCCCGCAACCGGGGAGGCACATCTTCCATCTTCAAGGGCAGAAGGTGAACCGGGCTGTTAGCGCCCACATAACGCTTCACCGCCTGGAACTGCATCAGGAACAAACGGGAGGGATCAACCCCCAGCACCCGCTCCGCCCCTTCACCCAGCATTCGCCACATGTGATAGCCGGAACCGCAACCCACATCAAGCACCTGTCTTGAGGCCAGGGGAGCAATATGATCTTTCAGACGATCCCACTTCCAGTCGGAACGCCATTCCGCATCAATATATTCACCAAACAGGTTAAACGGTCCCTTGCGCCAGGGACTCAACCCTTTAAGGGCATGATGTAACTGTTGACGCAATTCATCAGATACAGGCTTCTCTGAAAAAGCTGATACCGCACTGCCATTTAACCCAATCTTACTGACCGGAATATCCGGCAGCGCATCCAGAGACTTCTGCCAGCGTAACATATCCCCGTGGGGAGTATTGACCAGCACTTCGTGGAGCTGGTCCCTCAGGGTATCCAGCCAGGGTTCGAGCCGTGTACCCACCATGGCTGAAAAGAGGTCATCATAAAAGGCAGAGATCATCACCCGGCTCCTTAGCGCACAGCCAGCAGAGAACAGAAATTAAAGCCCTGGTACCAGGGAACCACATGGTGAAAACCAGCATCCAGTAAACGCTCACGGTGCACGCTTAACGGCTCGGGAATCAGCACATTTTCCAGGGCCGTACGCTTCTGACTGATTTCCAGCTCCGAATAACCATTGGCCCGCTTGTAGTCGTAATACAGGGTATCCAGGATGCTCTGGTGCTGATCAGGAAAGGCCAGCTTCTCCGAAAGCACCAGGACTCCACCGGGGCGCAACCCTTCCCGAATAGACGACAGTAGCTCAAGGCGGTTCTCCATCGGGATAAACTGCAGAGTAAAGTTCAGAGTAACCACAGAGGCATTCTGAATAGTGATATTGCGAATATCTTCGCACAGCACATCTACCGGCGTGATGCCATTATCATTAACAACAATCTCCCGACAACGGCGGGTCATGGCTTCAGAGTTATCTACCGCAATCACCCGGCAGTCTTCACGATTCACACCATGACGCATGGCAATGGCAGAAGCCCCCAACGAGCAACCCAGATCATACAAGTTGGTATGGGACTTACCATAACGGGCAGCGATCAGTCCGATCATAGATACCACCATGCTGTAACCCGGCACGGAGCGCTGAATCATATCCGGGAATACCCGGGCAACAGCTTCATCAAATTCAAAAGCCGCGACAGAATCCTGGGGGGCGGCAAATACGCAATCTTTGCTGCTCATCAATAACAGCCCGAAAAATTTAAGCAGGGAAGTGAAACACGGGAAGAGGAAAAGCGCCAACGGGCGCCAGCAACTTCACAATCAAAGTCCCGGAGAGTTATGTCTCTCCGGGGATAAAACTCTTCAGGCAACCGGTATCAGGAGGCCAGAAGCCAGAACAGAGAGAATATAGGCACAGCCGCTGTCAGGCTGTCGATCCTGTCCATCACACCGCCATGGCCGGGCAGCAGTTGACTGCTGTCTTTAATGCCCTGCTCCCGCTTAAACATACTTTCCAGAAGGTCACCCAACACAGAGACAAGGCCAACCGCCCAGGTCACCGCCAACAGCGCCAGAGTATGGAACAGATAGAGTTCCCGATACCAGGCTACAGCAAGTGCAATCACGGTAATCAGCAACATGCCACCCAACACACCCTCCCAGGTTTTTCCAGGACTCAGATTCGGAGCCAGCTTGCGCTTGCCAAAGGTCTTGCCGGAGAAATAAGCGCCGACATCAGCGCCCCACACCAGCACAAACACATAGAGAATCAGCAGATTGCCAATATCCTGAGACTTCAGGAACACCAGCCCGGCCCAGGCGGGAATCAACACAAACCAGCCAATAATCAGACGAATCACCCTCTGTCGCCAGGCAGCAGTTGAATCCGGGTAACTTATAACCAGCATCAGCGCCATCAGCCACCAGGCCAGACCGGCACCCAGCATTAAACTGGCGGGTAAACCAAACAGGGGGATCAGGGTCGCGCCGGTCAGCAGGGCGTAGAGCACGCGCTGCCACTGGGCAGAGAAGCCGGAAAGGCTGGCCCACTCCCAGGCTCCCAGGGTAATAATCGCGCCAACGAACACGGCGAACCATTCAAGGGGAAGTCCAAACACACCACCCAGGGCAACGGGAAGCAGCGCCAGGGCGGTTATCACTCTTTGTTTCAGCATAATTATTGTTTCAACATAGTCAGTCTGCGTTTAATCGCCTGCTTCTATCTGCGCGCTGGTACGTCCGAAACGCCTCTGGCGCTGACCATAACTCTGCAGCGCCCGATAAAACTCGTCCTGACTGAAATCAGGCCACAGCACATCGGTAAAATAAAACTCCGCATAGGCACACTGCCACAGCAGAAAATTACTGATGCGGTGTTCGCCACTGGTGCGGATCAGTAAATCAGGGGGGGGAATGTCTGCGGTTGAGAGGTTCCGCTCAAGAAGTTCGCCGGTAATGTCTTCAGGGGCCAGTTCTCCGGCCTGAACCTGTTCAGCCAGCCTTCTGGTGGCCTCAACAATATCCCACTGCCCGCCATAACTGGCAGCAATAACCAGGGTGACCCGGTAATCTTCAGCGGTCTGCTGTTCCGCCTGGTGGATATGCTTCTGAATAGATTCACTGAACTGGCTGATATCGCCAATCACCTTCAGGCGAATACGGTGCTTGCGCAGACGTTTGACTTCCCGCTTCAGGGCGTGGAGGAATAACTCCATCAAGCCCCGCACCTCATCCCGCGGGCGATTCCAGTTCTCGCTGGAAAAGGCGAACAGGGTCAGCACTTCTACACCATATTCACCACAGGCTTCCACAACCTTGCGCACAGCCTCAACACCGGCACGATGCCCGCCCAGACTGCCCTTGCGGTTTTTCTTTGCCCAGCGATTATTACCGTCCATAATAATTGCCACATGGCGGGGAACGGCCACCAGGGGCTGCTTTTCCAATGGGGCCTCAGTCATACTGCTGGCCACATCATCAGCCGATGATTGGGTCATATATTCAATGCTGCCACAAAAAACCTGCCGGCTCTGCAACCGGACCCAGAACATATCGCCGGAAACAGAAACACCCGGCGATATAAACCGAAAAAACCGGCCTTCAGCAAACTCCGGCCTTTAAAAATCAGATTGCCATCAGATCGCTTTCTTTGGCTTCAAGAGCTTTCTCAACTTCGGCGATAAAGCGGTCAGTCACCTTCTGGACTTCTTCCTGGCCACGACGCTCGTCGTCTTCACTGATCTCTTTTTCTTTCTCGAGATCCTTCAGGTCACCAATAGCGTCACGGCGAATATTACGGATAGATACACGGGTCTGCTCGGCTTCCTGGCGAGCCTGACGGGTGTAACCTTTACGGGTTTCCTCGGTCAGGGCAGGCAGAGGAACACGGATCACTTCACCGGCCGTGGAGGGGTTCAGACCCAGGTCAGACTTGAGAATGGCCTTCTCAACGTCAGGCACCATGGAGCGCTCCCACACACGGATAGCCAGTGTACGGGCATCTTCAGCGGAAATATTGGCCACCTGACTCAGGGGGGTATCAGAGCCATAGTAGCTGACCTTAACGCTTTCCAGCAGACTGGGGTGAGCACGCCCGGTGCGGATTTTGGCGAAAGCATGATGCAGCGCGTCGATGCTCTTGGTCATGCGATTTTCGGCTTCAGACTTGATTTCGTTGATCATCATTCACTCCCGAAACAATCTGGCGGAACCCCATTCCTGGTTCCGCCGGGTAAAACAGAACTGATGGCCTGGACTTACAGGCCGGAGCAGTGACAGGTTTCAGCACTTCCGGCTTACCCTTATCAGAGGGAAACCAGTGTACCCTCACTACCACCCACAACAACATTCAGCAGCGCCCCGGGCTTGTTCATATCAAAGACCCGTACAGGCATATCATGGTCACGTACCAGACAGATGGCAGTAAGATCCATAACGCCAAGCTTACGATCCAGCACTTCGTCGTAAGTCAGCTCATCAAATTTCATCGCATCCGGGTTTTTCACCGGATCACTGTCGTAGATACCATCAACCTTGGTGGCCTTCAACACCACATCCACTTCCACCTCAATACCCCGCAGGCAGGCCGCGGAATCGGTGGTGAAGAAAGGATTACCGGTTCCTGCAGAGAAAATTACGACATCGCCGGAGCCCAGGTAACGCACGGCACGACGACGGTCATAATGCTCAACAACGCCGCTCATGGGAATAGCAGACATGACCCGGGTATTAATATTGGAACGCTCCAGGGCATCCCTCAGGGCCAGGGCGTTCATAACTGTAGCCAGCATACCCATATGGTCACCGGTGACCCGATCCATTCCGGCCTGCTGCAGGGCCGCACCACGGAACAGGTTACCGCCCCCGACAACCAGACCCACCTGAACACCGATTCCCACCAGCTGGCCGATTTCCAGGGCCATACGGTCAAGGACTTTGGGGTCTATACCAAAATCTTCATCGCCCATCAGCGCTTCGCCGCTGAGCTTGAGAAGAATACGTTGATACTTAGGCTGACGATCAGTGGCAGGCATAAGAAATTTCCGTGTCTGTAAACAGTAAACAAAACCCGCAACGCTCTGGCGTCAGAGCAGTACTATGACATTACGCTGCACATTTCACGAACCAGGCAGTCGGCTGGGCACTTTTTATCTGTACGTCATCTGCACGCACTATCTATTCTGCACGCACTATCTATATTGCAAATACCCAATCAACTGGTGCTTTCTGCGCTTTTAATAACTACCCAGTACAGGCTTTAAATACACAACTTTAAATACACAACAGGGTGATGACATCACATCACCACCCCGTCAGCAAGACAATCAGAAGACTTACTGGCCAGCTGCAGCAGCAGCTACTTCGGCAGCGAAGTCAACTTCTTCTTTCTCAATACCTTCACCCACTTCGTAACGAACGAAGCTCAGGATGGTAGCGCCAGCGTCTTTGGCCATCTTGCCAACCTTAACATCGGGATCTTTAACAAAGGGCTGCTCAACCAAGCTGCTTTCAGCCAGGAATTTGTTAATACGGCCAACGATCATCTTCTCGATAATTTCAGCAGGCTTACCGGACTGCTCAGCCTGGGCCTTGAAGATTTCCTTTTCCTTCTCTACCAGCTCGGCAGGCATATCTTCTTTGTTAACAACCTGAGGGTTAACAGCTGCAACGTGCATGGCAACGTCTTTGGCCAGCTCTTCGTTACCGCCTTCCAGGGCAACCAGCACAGCGATACGCTTGTTACCGTGAACGTAGGAACCAGTTACGCCGCCTTCCAGCCTGGTGATACGACGGATGTCGATGTTCTCACCGATCTTCTGAACCAGAGCCTGACGCTCAGTTTCCATAGCTTCTTTCAGAGCGGCTACGTCGGTCAGGTTTTCAGCTTCAGCCTTGTCCAGAACGGAGTTTACGAAGCCCAGGAAACCTTCGTCACGGGCAACAAAGTCAGTTTCAGAGTTCACTTCCAGAATCAGGGAAGCACCACCGATGTTACGGGCAGCCACGACACCTTCAGCGGCGGTACGGCCAGCTTTCTTGGCAGCCTTGGCCTGTCCGGACTTGCGCAGCTCTTCGATAGCGACTTCAACATTACCATCGGTCGCAACCAGAGCGCGCTTGCACTCCATCATGCCAAGACCGGTACGATCACGCAGTTCTTTTACCAGAGCAGCTGTAATTGCCATCTCAGATTCCTCTTACCTGTCAGAACACAGATCCCGCAGCCAGGCTTCACCACAGCAGGCTTCACCACATGCATGCGTTATCCGTTAAAACCCTTTTGAAAAAAGGGGGCCAAGCCCCCTTTTTTATTTCTGTGACCCAGTGTTCACAATCATATTATGACCTGCACCGGGTCAGACGGATCAGGCTTCTTTAGCGCCAGACTCGTCTTCAGCAGCTTTAGGTGCTTCGGGAGCTTCGGGAGCTTTAGGAGCTTTAGGAGCTTCGGCTTCCGCAACAGACGCTTCGGCCTCCGCAGCAGGAGCTTCTTCTGCTTCAACAAACTCACCTTCAGCAACCTGGGCTGCGCGGGCTTCCAGGATGGTGTCGGCAGCGCTTTCCAGGTACAGCTGGATAGCACGGATAGCGTCGTCGTTACCGGGAATAACCATGTCAACGCCATCAGGGTTGCTGTTGGAGTCAACAACACCGATAACGGGGATGCCCAGTTTGTTGGCTTCCTGAATAGCAATCTTTTCGTGCTCTACGTCGATCACGAACAGTGCGTCAGGCAGGCCGCCCATGTCCTTGATACCACCCAGAGAGCGGTCCAGCTTTTCCAGCTGACGGGTACGCATCAGCGCTTCTTTCTTGGTCAGCTTCTCGAAAGTACCGTCTTCACGCTGGACTTCCAGGTCGCGCAGACGACGTACAGACTGACGGATAGTCTTGTAGTTGGTCAGCATGCCGCCCAGCCAGCGGTGGTCAACGTAAGGCATGCTGCAACGCTGGGCCTGCTCACGTACGTGCTTGCTGGCAGCGCGCTTGGTACCTACGAACATAACCTTGTTCTTGCCTTCAGCCAGCTTCTTGATGAAGTCCATGGCGTTGTTGAAAGCAGGAAGGGTGTATTCCAGGTTGATGATATGAATCTTGTTGCGGGCACCGAAGATGTAACGACCCATCTTGGGGTTCCAGTAACGGGTCTGGTGACCGAAGTGGACGCCGGCTTTCAGCATCTCGCGCATGGTAACGTGTGCCATGTCTTTAAACTCCTAAAGGGGTTATGCCTCCATATACCCCATAATCCGACCCTCTATGTCTGCATAAGAACAAACATGGGGCACCCCGGATCATGTGCCGATATATGTGCGATTTTAAATAATTCAAACAACTCTGCAGTGCATTAACAGCATCGCAGCGCGGCTTTATATCATATCAGGATGCCCACTTCCACCCACTTTCGTCTTTGCATCTTTTCTCAGCACCCCAAAAGAAAGGGCAACAGCAAATAGTTCTGACTATTTCATCAGAGTATCAAGAGCATCAGTGAAAGGGAGCGACTATCTCCAGCTCTGGAAACGCGGAACGAACATCATCCGCAGTAGAAGAGAGAAACAACAGCTTCACATTGGGACCAGCATCCATTGTTACATAAACCGGCAATCCCTCTTCCCGCAACTGCCAGACCTTTTGTAACACTTCCACAGATTCAGGCTGCCAGTACAGCAGCGGCGGCCAGGACGCCAGCATAGTAGCATGCATAGCCATGGCATTCTGCTCCCCTGTTGTACCCAGCAGGGTAAAGTCCCGAATAGTAATAGCATGCTCAAGGCGGGCAATATCCCTTTCCGCCTGCTCCGGCCAGCTGCTGTAAAGAATGGCGCTGTCTACTGTGCGCTGCATACCTTCACGGGAACCGGTTTTCTTCTCCTCACCGGCCAGGGTCAGCAGGCCAATACGAAAGTCTGGCCAGATTTCCGGCAACCTTTCAGCAAAGCTGTCCATACCATCGGCACGCACTCCCCGGTGCCAGCGTACAAAGCCATCATAGACAGAACGGCAGGCACTCCCACTGCCCAGACGGGCCAGCACAGACAACTGCTGATCGTCCAGCTCTACGCCGTAAAGCCCTGCGAGAGCCTTGGTCAACGCAGCAAAACCCGAGGCAGACGAGGCAAGCCCCGCACCAGTGGCTACATCATTGCGGGTATCCACCAGCAGGTGGCCGGGCACCAGAGGGCGGAACAGATTAATATGTTGAACAACCTTGCGATAAAACCCGGATTCCAGATCAACTTCAGCGCCATTCAACAGAACAATATCTGCGCTCGCATCCGGCTGCCACTCCAGACGGGTAGTGGAACCCTTTTTCCCCAGGGATACTGACAGGGAATCATTCACCGGCAGATTCAGCGCAGCATTACGCTTCCCCCAGTATTTGCACAGGGCAATATTTACGGGGGCAAAAGCTTCAAAAACCGGGGCAGGAGCCGGATCACAGCCACCCAGAATCCGGGCCGCCACATCACTCCGATTCAAACTCACAAGACACTCCTTTCCTGGACACGGTAACGGGCAGGGTTTCAAAATCGGGCAGGTCAGCCTCACCTTCACCCAAACTGATAACACAGTCCCCCAGGCCGGAGCCGGAGATTTTCACCCCCTGCCGCCCCTGCTGTCGTAACTGATAAACCATGGATGCCAGGGTACCATCGCACACTCCAAGAGCATCCATCAGGCCATGGTAAATATTCATACAGCGCCCAAGGCGCTCAAGATTATTGGAACGGATAGCCCCCGTCGCCTGCTGAGTGCATTCCCCCATCATTCGGAACAGATGATCATAAAGAGAAGGTACCAGAGCACGTTCACCGGCAACCCTGCGAATCACTTCCGGCGTTGGGGTTTTGTAACCACAATAGTGCAGGGTCAGAGGGAGAGCATCCACCAGCGGAGTCACGCTGCGGGTTTTGGGACGGTAATGGACAACCCCACCATAAATACTGGCCACAAGATCCGTGCCGGAACCACCGCCCTGCACTTCCTGCACCACCGCCAGACACTCATCCAGTAACACTCGGGGCTTACTGGACAGCCCGGACAAAACCCTCAGCGCCGCGGCGACTGCCACCGTCAAAGCTGCCGAGGAACCCAGGCCAACTTTATGGGAAAAGTCAGAGCTTATGGTCAGCTCAACCCCCGCCGGCAACCGTCGCCTCCAACGGGACAACAATGCAAGAGTGAAACGATGGGTATGCTCGCTGGCCAGATTATCCAACTCTGTTTCAAGATCACCGAGCGAGGAGCGGATAATTACCCGGCGATCACTGCGCAGACAGGCTTTAACACGGAGGCGTGTGCTTACCGCACAGGCAATGGCCGCTTCACCATAAAGAACAGCATGCTCACCGAACAACATGGTACTGCCTGGCACAGAGACATTAACACGGGTTCCGGCAACAGGAATGTTGGGAACGAAGAGCTCAGCAAAGTCGGACACCATAGGGATCACACTGCAGTCGGGTTACCGAGAAGCCATACTCGCGGCAAAGAAAGTCAAAAGGCTCATCACTCTGCACCAGCACAAAACCTGCTTTCTCTCCAAACACAGCTCCGGCACCACTGATTTTACCTACAGCATTATGACGGGTACGCAGGTCTTCAATAAATTTCTGCACAGTACCCGGCACAACACCAATATCCACCAGCAACTGATGGTTACGCTTGACATACTCTTTGAGGGCACCGATATCCCGGCACAGGAAAGCCTGCTCCAGGCCGGTGACAATACTGTGAAATTCATTCCAGATAGTACTGGTACCAAAGCGGCGACGCACTTCGGCCACACACTGGCCGGTACTCACCTCCGGTGCTCCGGAATTCACCAGATACCAGTTCAGCTCCGGAATTTCCGGACGAGCCTCAACTTCGGCATTTTCCATGCGAATAAGCCCGCCGTGAACCGTGACCATAGGGTCTATGGTGCTGTTACAACCATGCTGCAACCGTTCAGTATGACTGGTGAAGCGAAATAATGCGGTTTTATCCAGATTTATTTCAAGATATCCCGCCACAGCCGCCAACACAGAAGCCACTGTCGCGGCGGAAGACCCCATACCGGAACCCATGGGAATATCAGATTTCAGATGAACTTCAAAGCCCTGATCCAGGGAGACAGCATAGCTGCTGAACAGCCCGGCAATGGCATACAGATACAGATCACCCGACCCGGCAAGCACATCGGCGATATTCAGCCGCCCCAGCAAATAAGCCTGGTAAGCCTCATCCACGCTCCGTCGCAGGTTACCCAGGGAATCCAAGGGACACTCACTCAGCTGCACCCGGGAACCTTCTCCAAGATTATCCAGATACAGGTGAACCACTTTATCTGCAACCGGCTTCACTTCACACCGGGCATGGATATTTACCGCAACCGCCAGAGCGGGCGTGCCATACACAACCCCGTGTTCACCGGAAATAATTATTTTGCCAGGAGCAATGGCTTTCATCAGTTACCTGTCTTGTACATCCTGTTGACGGCCAATTCTATGCCGATCCGCCTACCGACATAAGTCCCAAAACACGCCAGCTTCCGCAGACCTGCTACAACAGCCACCGATACCAGACCATCAGCCCGTTATTTCTGTATAAATCCGCTTGTGATCATGGATACCCGCCAGACGGTAATAACCGGAAGCCATCTCCGAAAAATGGTGCTCACCACCATCTTTCGGGCAGGTATAGCTGAACCATCGGGCATAGCTGTCGTAATCCAGCTCCTGGCGATTCTCCAGCATATCCACATGATACTGGCGTCGAGAGTGTTCCCGGTAACCGGGCACAACCATCATGGAGAAGAACTCCCCGACACAGCCTGAACCATAACTGAACAACCCGATATTCTGGCCGGACAGGTCTGCTGAATCATTCTCAAGCAAGGAAAGCAAGCCGATATAGAGAGAGGCACTGTAACTGTTACCAATCTGGCGATTGTAATACAGCCCTGCGCCAATCTGCTGCTCCAGCTGTTCTGCCCCCATGGAGACACTGTTGGTCACAGCCAGTTTACGATGAGCTTTTTCGCCCATCTTGGTAAACGGCAGGTGGTAACAGAAGCGGGAAAAGTCCTCAAAGGGCAGTCCACCGTCTTCCCGGTAGTTTTTCCAGCTCTGCCGCAGTGCCTTGAGATAAACAATGGTGGAGTACTTGCCGTCCACAAGGGCCGTATCCAGGTAATTAGGCCGCCAGAAGTCCATAACATCTTCACTGTAACAGCCGGTTTCAGTATGGACACCAAGCAGCCGGGGCTGCGCCTTGATAATCAGCGCCACAGCGCCACAGCCCTGGGTCGCCTCCCCCGGCGTACCCAGGCCGTAGCGGGCAATATCAGAGGCCACCACCAGCACCTGGCTATCGGGCTTACGGGCCACCATCCCACAGGCCATCTGCACCGCCGCCGTTGCGCTGTAACAGGCCTGTTTCAGCTCCACTACCCGGCAGTTATGGCCCAGTCCCAGTAGACGGTGTACGTATACACCGGCCGCCTTGGACTGGTCAATACTGGATTCTGTTGCAAACAGAACCGTGGAGATTTTGTCCCGGTTACTGTCGTTAATCAGGGGCCTGGCAGCGCTGGCCGCCAGGGTAACTACATCTTCATCCTGTGCAGGCACGCCCATCCGCTCCTGCCCCAGGCCTACCCGGTATTTGTCCGGGTCCTCTCCGTTATGCGCTGCCAGTGTACTCAGCGACAGATACATCCCAGAGGAAAAAAAACTGATGTCATCAATACCGACAGACATAGCACTCTATAAGGAAAATCGTCAGGAAAAATCGTCCAGAATTAACCGTTCATTGCCGTATAAACCGGCAATATCGGGGGTTCCCAGCAAGAACATGGCGGTCACAAGCTCCCGCCTGAGAGCTTCAATAACCTCAACCACCCGATCAACGGATTCCATGGCCGGCTTCAGCAGCGGAGCTGCCAGCCCACACAAACGGGCGCCGAGTATAACAGACTTAACCATATCAACGCCGTTGCGCAACCCCCCACTGGCAATCAGCTGCACCCTGTCTCGATAGGGGGCCGCCAGCTTCAGGGCCTGCGGGGTTGGAATACCCCAGTCCTGGAATAAAAGCCCAAGACCGTGCTGATCATCGGAACGGTGGTGCTCAATCCGGCTCCAGGATGTGCCACCCTGCCCTGCCACGTCGATAGTGTCAATGCCACAGTTGGCAGCGGCGACAATATCTTCGGCTGAAAAGCCGCAGCCAACCTCTTTCAACAGCAGAGGATACCCAAGCTCACGACGAATGTCGCGCAACTTGGCAAGCAGGCCGGAAAAATCCGTATCCCCTTCCGGCTGAACAGCTTCCTGCAGGGGATTCAGGTGAAGATAGAGACCATCCGCCCCCACCAGCTCAACCGCCTGCCTGCACTCATCCAGACCAAAGCCCTTGTTCAACTGCACCGCACCGAGATTGGCGAGCAGCAGAGCATCGGGAGCATACTGGCGCAGAGCAAAGCTTGCCCGGGCTGCCGGTTCTTCAAACATTACCCGCTGGGAACCCACCGCCAGAGCCACACCGGTTTCCTGGGCCGCCAGGGCCAGGTTGCGGTTAATGGTTCTGACCAGGGCATGATCCCCCCCGGTCATAGAGGAGATAAGCAGGGGAAAAGAAAGTTTGCGCCCCATAAACTCTACGCTGGGATCAACATCATCCAGGCTGATCTCCGGCAGTGCCCGGTGGGTCAGCCGAATGCGATCGAAGTAACGGGCATCACGGTCTGTATCGCCGTTCTGCTCAATCATTCGAATATGTTCCAGCTTACGCTCGTTGGTCTGCTGCCCGCTCGGCTGTTCGCTCAGCTGTTCGCTATTGTGTTCTGCAGCCATGCAATCAGCGCTCAAATTTTACATGGGCGGCCATCAGCTCACCCGGGTTGGTCTGGGCAGCCAGCAGGGACAGCTCGCCACACAGCACACTGGCGGCGCAGACAATGGCCAGCCTGCGGGCATTAGCACCCGGCTCGCGGTCTTCCCGGCAGCCAATCAGCTTCAGGTTATCTTCAACAAAATCCAGCCCCTTGCCATTACCGACAGAACCGACAATCAGGTTGGGTAGATTAACAGAGAAGTAGAGATCGCCATCACGGACTTCGCAGTGAACAACGCCCTGTGAACCCTCAACAATGTTGGCTGCGTCCTGGCCTGTAGCCAGATAAAAAGCCAGCAGCATATTGGCAAAATGGGCATTGGCGCTGCGCATACCGCCAGCCAGCATGGTACCGATCAGGTTCTTCTTGATATTGAGTTCAACCACCGCTTCCGGGGTTGTTTTCAGGCGACGTTCGCAGAGAGCCCGGGGAATGTTGACTTCGCACACAACATTTTTACCCCGGCCAAGGATACCGTTGACCGCCGTCGCTTTTTTATCGCTGCAATAGTTTGCGGAGATAGAGGTGTACTTCAGCTGCGGATACTCACCCAGCAGCCAGTCCTGGATTTTCTCGGACGCAAGGGTCACCATATTATGACCTGAGGCATCACCGGTTGTGTATTCCAGGCGCACATACAGCATATTGCCAACAATCTGGTGATGCATATCGATCAGCTTTGCAAACCGGCTGCATTCCCGCACTACCATATTCATTTCATCTTTACGGGCTGACAGGCTCTGCCAGGCCTTCAGCGCTCCGGTAGCATCCGGCGCTTCCAGCAGGATGGAGCGGGTCATCCGCTCATCCACCAGGGTCGCCTTTATACCACCAGCCAGGGTCGCCACCCTCGCCCCTCGACCCACCGACGGCCACAGCGGTGTTTCGTACGTTGCCAGGGGCAGCATCACACTGTCATCGACAACTTCGCCGATGATCCGGACCGGGCCAACCAGCCGCATGGGCACAGGTGCCTGGGTAATCTTATGTTGTGACATATCCAGGAAATCGTCCTGTCAGAATCCAAGTCTTCCCGGTCGAAGGTGACCAGAGAGCGCCACTTTACCATAACCTTTCGGGTTTCGCTCTTCTCGCAGGAGTCCCATCTTCACCGCAAGACTGTTTAGAATAATCGCTATTTTGCTAGAATGAGGCATCAGCCCTTGACGGGCCTACACCAGGGATTACACAGCAGCATATGCCTGTCATTATCAAAACCGCAGAACAGATTGAAAAAATGCGCATCGCCGGTCGTCTGGCCGGAGAAGTGCTGACCATGATCGCCCCCCACGTAAAAGAAGGCGTGACCACCGGCGAACTGGATCGCATCTGTCACGATTACATCGTCAATACCCAGAAAGCAATTCCCGCTCCGCTGAACTATGGCGCGGCTCCCGGTCGCCCGGGCTTTCCGAAATCCATCTGCACATCCCTGAACAAAGTGGTGTGCCACGGTATTCCCGGGGATAAAAAGCTGAAGAAGGGCGATGCCTTGAATATTGATATCACTGTAATCAAAGACGGTTACCATGGCGACACCAGCCAGATGTTTATTGTTGGCGAAGCGCCGGAGTTTCTGAGCAAACTCGGCCAGGTCACCCGGGAATGCATGTTCAAGGGTATTGAGCTGGTGCGCCCCGGTGCCCATCTCGGTGATATCGGTGCGGCCATTGCCAGCCATGCCCATAAACACAATTACAGTGTCGTTGAAGACTACTGCGGTCACGGTATTGGTGAAGGCTTCCATGAAGAGCCTCAAGTCATGCATAACAGCGTGGCCGGAACCGGTATCAAGCTGCAGGAGGGCATGATCTTTACCATTGAGCCAATGATCAATATTGGTAAAAAAGAGACCAAACTGTTGCGGGATGGCTGGACTGCTGTCACCAAAGACGGTCGTCCTTCCGCCCAGTGGGAACACACCATTCTGGTGACCAGTGATGGCTACGATATTCTGACTCTCCGGGACGGAGAAACCTCCCCATTCGCCTAAGCTTTATACGAGCCGGTGCGTTCTCTACCGGCTCACACACAACAAAACGACAACAAGAAGAATTCTCCATGACCGCCGTATTGAGTGCCGAGCAAAAGACGGCCCTGTTCAACCGCAGCCAGTTTCGCGCGGAACTGACTGTCACCCCCCAACCTTTCCTTGCCTACCAGAAATGTCTGGAAAAAGCCGAACAATTGATGGACCAGTGGTTCGCTGAAGGTGTCTCCATCCAGACGCTGGTGACAGGCCGCGCCTGGCTGATTGACCAGGCGCTGATTCTGGCGTGGGAACATCTGGTTGGAAAGAATACTGACGATATTGCCCTTGTGGCTGTTGGCGGTTATGGCCGGGGGGAACTTCACCCCCATTCAGATATTGATATTCTTATTCTGCTGAAACACGATGATGCTGAACCCCACAGGGACAAGATTGAGCAGTTCCTGACCCTTCTCTGGGATATCAAACTGAAAGTGGGCTCCAGTGTGCGCTCGGTCGCCGAGTGCGCCAGCCAGGGCCGGGAAGACCTGACCATTATCACCAATATGATCGAGTCCCGTCTTCTGTCCGGCCCGGAAGACCTGTTCCAGGAGATGCACAACAGCATCAACCCGGAAAAAATGTGGCCCAGCAAGGAATATCTCACTGCCAAGTACGATGAACAGCAGGCTCGGCACCGTAAATACAACCAGACAGAATACGATCTGGAACCTAATCTGAAGAGCTCTCCCGGTGGCCTGCGCGATCTGCATATGATTGGCTGGGTCACCCGCCGCCACTACGGTACGGATGATCTGAAGGAACTGGTACGTATCGGTTTCCTTAACGAGCGGGAATACCATATGTTGATGCGGGCCAGGGACTTCCTCTGGCGGGTTCGCTGGGCCCTGCACCGACAGGCAGGCCGCCCGGAAGACCGGTTATTGTTTGATCACCAGCGCACTCTCTCGGCTCAGTTTGGTTACAAGGACAAAGAAGGCGGGCCGCTGGCTGTCGAGCAGTTTATGCAGAAGTATTTCCGGGCCGTTATGATTCTCGGGGTATTAAACGACCTGCTGCTCCAGCACTTCGACGATATGATTCTGGACGAAGGCAAACATCAGGATATCGTCCCCCTGAATGAGCGGTTCCAAGTCTGTAACGAATATATCGAAATTACCCAACCCGATATTTTTACCACCCATCCGTCAGCCATCATGGAACTGTTTGTGCTGATGTCCGGCAATCCGTTTATTCTTGGCCCTACTGCGGAAACCATTCGCGCCCTGCGGGATGTCCGCCATAAAATAGACGACGATTTTAGAAACGATCCCCAGATTCATGCTCTGTTTCTGGAGTTGATGCGTTCTCCCTACGCCCTGACCGCCAGCCTGCGCCGTATGGTGCGTTATGGCATTCTTGGACGCTATCTGCCGACCTTTGGCCGTATTATCTGCCAGATGCAGCATGACCTGTTCCACAACTATACAGTGGATGCCCATACCCTGCTGCTGATCAAGTTCCTGCGGCGCTTTAATTACCGGGAAAGTGAAGAACGCTTCCCTGTCGCCTGTGCGGCTAAACGACGCCTGCCGAAACCGGAACTGTTGTATATCGCCGGGCTGTTCCACGATATTGGCAAGGGCCGGGGCGGAGACCACTCTGTTCTGGGTGCTGTAGATGCCCGGGAATTCTGTCGGCAGCATGGACTTTCCAGCGCAGACACTTCTCTGGTGGAGTGGCTGGTCCGCCACCATCTGACCATGTCGGTCACCGCCCAGCGCCAGGATCTTTCAGACCCGGATACCATTAATAACTTTGCCCGTCTTGTGGGCGACTCCCGCCGCCTGGATTACCTGTACTGCCTGACTGTTGCAGATATTAATGCCACCAACCCCAAACTCTGGAATGGCTGGCGGGCCAGCCTGCTGCGGGAACTGTTCCGGGAAACCCGCCGAGCCCTGCACCGGGGGCTGGAAAACCCCATTGATAAACAGGAGCGTATGGAAGACACCCAGGGTCTGGCCAGGCTAAGACTTGAAGATTTGGGTATTGACACCAAAGCCGCGGAACAGCTCTGGCAGAATATTGATGCGGAGTATTTCCTTCGCCATAACGCTGTGGAAGTATCCTGGCAGACCCAGGGCATTCTTGAAAACCTGGACGACCTTCCCCTTGTATTGATTCGGGAAACCACGGAGAGGCGTTATGAAGGGGGAACAGCTGTTTTTATTTACAGCCAGGATATTCCCCACCTGTTCGCATCCTGCACAACAGCATTAGGGCAAATGAACCTGACCATCCACGATGCCAGAATTATCACCACCGACAAAGGCTTTGCCCTGGACACCTTTATTGTTCTGGATGCCAGTACCGGCAAGCCACTGGGTAAAGACAACGATGATCGTATAACACGCATCTGCAACCATATTCGTCAGACCCTGCAGGCAGATACCCCTCCCTCACCGGAGTTTAGCTACAAACGGGTTTGCCGACGTCTTAAGCACTTTGCAAAGAAGCCGGAAATCATTATCAGCAATGACCCCACCAACCGTCGTACGGTTGTGGAAGTGAATGCCACAGACCGCCCAGGTCTGCTGGCCCATATGGGTCATGTGTTTATGGAACAGAAGACTCATATCCAGAAGGCCAAAATTTCCACTCTGGGAGAAAGGGTAGAAGATGTATTCTTTATCACCGATCATCAGGGCCAGCCCATCAGCGACCCGGAACGGGTACATCAGCTGTATCAGGCACTGAATGAACGCCTGCAGGCGGCTATTGGTACAGATGACTCCCAGGAACCATAACCTCCCAGGAACTTACCCCGGAGTTTCCCACTGAGAGTCGGCACTTCAGTGGCTCACTCCTGGTCTGATTCACTGTATACTTCCCGGAAGTACAAATCCTGACCACAAAAACACGGCATGCCATCACCGACGGTTTCTTACATTTTTATATGGAAATGTTCAGCCAGAAACGTCTTCTGACAACGATTTAGTATTTTTATAACAACACTAACAAACAATACAGGTCACCCCATGTCTCAGCCACACCTGTTCAGCCTTATCGACAAAGTTGCCCTTGTTACCGGAGCCAGTCGAGGCATAGGCGAAGCTATCGCTCACCTGCTGGCCCGTCATGGTGCCCATGTAATTGTCTCCAGCCGCAATCTGGATGGCTGCGAATCTGTCTGTGCCGCGATCCGTGACGCTGGCGGTTCTGCAGAAGCCCTGCCCTGCCATATTGGAGAGATGAAACAGATTTCAGCCACTATTAAGCAGATTGAAAGTACTCACGGAAAGCTGGATATCCTGGTAAACAACGCAGCAGCCAACCCTTATTTCGGCCATATTCTGGATACTGATTCTGGTGCCTTTCAGAAGACAGTGGATGTAAATATTCGCGGTTACTTTTATATGAGTGCAGAGGCCGGCAAACTCATGCGGAAAAACGGCGGTGGCAGCATTGTGAATGTGGCATCTATAAACGGCGTAATTCCCGGACACTTCCAGGGCATCTACTCGATTACCAAAGCTGCGGTTATTTCCATGACCAAGGCTTTTGCCAAAGAGTGCGCTGACCTGAATATTCGGGTTAATGCCCTGCTTCCCGGGCTAACGGACACCAAGTTTGCTTCCGCCCTTACCAGCAACCCGGCTATTATGAATCAGGTGCTTACCCACATTCCCCTTAACCGGGCCGCCAGCCCGGAAGAGATGGCTGGTACCGTACTCTATCTGGTATCGGATGCGGCCAGTTACACCACCGGAACCTGCATTAATGTGGACGGTGGCTTTCTGACTGCCTAAGACCATGTTTTCTTAAGAATACAGCCTCTTTAGGAACATGGATTCGAGCGCTGATTGAAACCAGCGCTTATCCAGCTGCTTACTGCTTTTACAGGGCACTGCGAAACATAAAAAACGCCGCCCCAACTATACACAACCCGGCCCAGAGATAATCCAGTTTCAGGGGTTCTTTCAGGTACAACAGCGTGAACGGCACAAAGATGCTGAGGGTGATAATTTCCTGGAGGATTTTTAACTGGCCAATACTCAAAGTGGTAAATCCAACACGGTTGGCCGGCACCTGAAACATATATTCAAAGAAAGCCACCAGCCAACTAAGAAAGGCCGCAATAAACCAGGGTTTGCTCTCCAGAGTCTTGAGGTGGGCATACCAGGCGTAGGTCATAAAACAGTTACTGCAGATCAGGAGCGTGATGGTCGCCACAACCGGGTGGACAGACATGGGGCAAGCCCTGCTTCACTGAGAACCTCAGGGTGGCACAGGGAAGTACAGCAAGCCAATACCATTTTCGAAAAGGCGTTCAAAATACAGCGCCTGCATTGGTTATTCCCCTTTCGACATACCAGATGAATCAGGTGTCAAAAACTACGAGCTACCGTAATCAAAATGGTCAACGGCTATGCTCCCAGGATACTGGTCACAAGGATAACGCAGGAGAGGCAGATTGTGCCCTGATGAGAGAAATTATTGAGGCCCGCTTTCCTGCTAAACTTCACATCCAGCCCCCCTGACCTGATTGATTAAGGTGCCGTAATGCTCAGAGTCAGAAAAGCCGCAATTTTAATGGTCATCAGTACTTTAGACTGTGCAAGCCTGACCTATGCTGCCAATACATGCACTGTGACCAACCAGACTGAATGCTATTGCTATAGCGATATCGGCGAGGACAACACCATTGCCTGCAAAAAAAAGGGCCACCCAAAAACTGTAGAGTATGAGATTCCACGGACAGACGGCATCACTGGTTTTCAGGTGGTCGGGGAGATAGCCCCGGGCCAACAGGCGGAAGTGCCTGTTTATTCTGACCGCTGGCAGTGGATCACTCTGCGCTACAAGGGTGAAGACGACTCCACCAATACGTTCGGGTATGTCTATGGTGCTCAACTGGTCGGAAACCATATTTATGTGGTCCGTGATGCCAGCGGCAAAGTCGGTTTTCTTGATGACGACGGACCTGGAGGGTCGCTGGCCATGTGCCTTCACCCAGCACCTCCTCCCGGCTCCTGAACCCCTCCCGCTGAATAGCTGCTATAACCATTATTGAATCCGGGATTCCCCAAGGGCTGTTCACATTCGTTATGCAGGGGACAAATGACAGAAGAGACAAATATCAAATACTGGTTACATGGGCGTAGCTTCCAGGAGTGGTGCACAGAGTTTGATCAACAGGGATATATTATTTTTGAAGAGGTACTGTCCTCAAAACAGGTTGAGAATATCCATCAGGCCCTGATGCCTTACCTTGTCGACAACATCACCGGAAGAAATAATTTTGAAGGAATGAAAACCAACAGGATTTATAACCTGCTGGCGAAATCTCCGGTATTTGGTGAATTGGTTATTCACCCTCTGCCACTCACATTTGCTGAAGCCTGCCTTGGGAAAAGCTGCCTGTTATCCGCCTGCCTGGCTATCAACCTGCAACCCGGTGAAAGCGTCCAGCCCTGGCACCATGATGATGCCCATATTGAAGTCCCAATGCCTCATCCCTCATGGGGTGTGAGCGCATTCTGGGCGCTGGACGACACTACAGAAATGAATGGTGCCACCGAGGTTATTCCCGGCAGCCATAACTGGGATGGATCAGGTCTCAGCAACAGACTAGACGACCAATCATTTACCGATAAAACCGTTTATTCACCTGTAACAGATCCAGGAGCCCACTCATCAGCGATTAAAGCCACTATGCCCGCAGGTTCGCTTATGCTGGCCAAAAGCACTCTATGGCACCGTGGCGGAGCCAACAAATCAAGCAAACCCCGATTGATTGTTACGCCGCAATATTGTCCGGGCTGGGCACGCCAGCTGGAAAACCTGATGGCTGCGATTCCGAAGGAGGTAGTGGCCCGCTACCCCAAACGAGTGCGAGAGCTGATAGGTTATTCCATTCACCCGCCCTTTATGGGGTATGTCAATGGTGTACACCCGGAAAAACTCCTGCCAAAAAATTCTGACAGACAATAGTCAATTATCTTTATAATGACCGCATAATTTTACCCATGGCAAATTGAGCGTTTATGTTAACCATTTACGGTATCCCCAACTGCGACACTATGAAAAAAGCCCGCAAGTGGCTGGATGAACAGGGGCTGGAATACAGCTTCCACAACTACCGCAAGGATGGCCTCAACAAAAACTGGCTCGAAGCCCGCATCAGTGAGCTGGGCTGGGATCAGGTAGTTAATCGCCGCGGAACCACCTGGCGCAAACTGCCAGAAGACGTACGGGAAAATATGGATGCGGCCTCAGCTATAGACGCCCTGCTGGAACAGCCCGGCATGATCAAACGACCACTGCTGGATACCGGCAACAGCTACCTGCTGGGCTTTTCTGCTGATAAATGGCAAGACGCGCTGAAATAGCTTTGTTCATGACCAGCCAGTTTGTTCCAGTATATTTTTCCCTGTATCAGCACTAAAATAGCTAACGCTCAAAGAGCATTCACCCATCTCTGACTGCATGTCTCTCACTCAAGAAGAACAAGGACTCCGCTTCCCACTATGAGCAAAACATATTTCAGCATGGCCGCCGGTATCGGCACCAAGAACAACAAGGGCCAATGGCTGGAGGTTTTCTATCCTTCTCCCCTGTTCCAGCCCGATGCTGAACTGGTTGACGCTGTTGCCGCCATTACCGGTTACACCGGCGGCAATCAGGTTCTGGAACTGGACGGTGCCACCTGCCACGCCCTGGAAGAGCTGTTCCTGCAGCGCAACCTGCTGGATCACACCCTGATCCTCAACTCCCTGGAAACCAGCGACAAGCCCCGTGTACTGACCATCCTGGAAACCGACTCCGCGCCCACAACGACTCCGGAAGCCTATCTCAAGCTGCACCTGATCTCCCACCGTCATGTAAAGCCCCACGGTACGGATCTCAGCGGCATCTTCCCCCTGCTGCCTAACGTGGCCTGGACCAACGAAGGTGCCATCGACCTGGAAGAACTCCCCGCCCGCCAGCTGGCCGCCCGCACCCGTGGCGAACTGCTGGACATACAGTCCGTGGATAAGTTCCCCCGTATGACCAATTATGTCGTACCCAAAGGCGTGCGTATTGCCCACACCGCCCGTGTACGTCTGGGGGCGTATATTGGTGAAGGCACCACAGTTATGCATGAAGGTTTTGTGAACTTTAACGCCGGAACCGAAGGCAAGAATATGGTTGAAGGCCGCATCTCCGCCGGTATCTGGGTAGGTGAAGGGTCCGACCTGGGCGGCGGCTGCAGCACCATGGGCACATTGTCCGGTGGTAACGATATTGTTGTATCCGTTGGCAAGAACTGTCTGATTGGTGCCAACGCCGGCCTGAACATTCCCCTGGGGGACCGCTGCACAGTGGAAGCCGGCCTGTACCTGACCGCCAGCTCCAAAGTCACTGTTCTGAACAAGGACAAGAAGCCCGGGGAAGTGGTCAAAGCCGTAGCTCTGGCCAACAAGTCTGACCTGATGTTCTGGCGTAACTCCCAGAGCGGTGCCATTGAGTGTCTGACCAACAAGTCTGCCATTGAACTGAACGAAGAGCTGCACGCCCACAACTAATCGTTCTGACTTCCCAGAAAAAAGCCCTGATATTTTCAGGGTTTTTCTTTATTCGTAATAAGCTGAAGTACTGCTCTCAGGGAGTTTTTCAAGCACTTCCCCCTGCCCGGTTATACCCCGAACCAACCAGACTGTTATCAATAATTCTCCGCACCCGGGAACTCCCTTCTCCACCGGCTCTCTTATGAAGAGATTTATTTTCCGGGATAGACAGGGGATTAATATGACCATCAAAACCATAAAATCACTACTGATGAAAGTTATTTCATCATGCCTGGTCTACTGCCTGGCTGTTCAACCGGTGTTAGCAGCCTCCACGCCCTCACCAAAGGCTGCCCCCGGGGTATCTTTGAAGAAGCTCTTCAAAGTTGGCAATGATTATTACGGACTCACCGTGCGGGAAAGCGACCAGACCTACAGTCTGACCCGTTATAACAGCCAGCAGCACACCCTGACTATCAACGAAGAGAGCCAGCCTTTTATGTTCACCCACTCTGGTAAGCAGCCTGGCAGTGGAATCACCGTGAACGCAATTACCCAAAGTCAGGATGGCGACAGGATCTCACTGGCTTATAACATCGCCGGCGATACCGGGCATCACTTTTTCAGCCAATATTCCCTTGATGATACGGGCAGTGTTCAACCGCTGAATACGACCCTTGACCTGCCGGGAATGGGCCATACCCTGCTGCTTGAAAGTGCTCCTGAAAATATCACCCCGGAAAAAATACAGATTATTGATGATACTGATGCCTGGAATATTGTTATCGGCAAAGACGGGGCACAAGCCCACAAATTTCCAAAACCGGGTGCCCTGTCGCCTGATGCCCGCTTTATCAGCGGATGGAAAGATCAGGGTAATGACCGCAACGTTTTCGTTGCTGTCAGCAACAACAGCAGTATTGTTCTGGTGAAATACAGAGCCACAGATAATAACTACGCAATAGATCCGGCATTTAACAACGGGCTGCCTGTCACCATCGGTGAAGGTGAGAGTATCAGCTTTGAATCCTTTACCAGTAAAAACGACACATTGTATACATTGGTAAAAAGTAATAAAGGGCTGAAAATACAAGCCCATAACCGCCTAACAGGGCAGCTTCAAGTCAACATCAATACAGCAGCACAACATCCGAGTGTACCCCAGCAAGCTATATTGACTGTATCTGACAATATTCTTTACCTGCTGGAAACAGACGCCCAACGTCTGACATCCCACCAATATTCCCTTGATGGCTCTCCCCTCAACAATAGCAAAAGCATCGTCCCGGCAAACATTTCCCATATTGAGCAGATACAATTGATGCAGGGTAGCGGTCAGGTTGCCCTTCTAGGAAAAGATGCTACGGGAAAAGCATCGTGGTCTCTTGTCGGATTCACAAAAGACTCTACATCAAACACTTCAGGTTCCACAGAGGATCACTCTGGTGTGCTGCTGGAGAGAGGACTCGGAATTATTATTGGACTGTTTTCCATCACTTGCATGCTTGTCACAGTGTGCACGGCTTGCTTCTGCTGCCCCTGTAACGGTAATGATTGTCATAGTGGCGGGGGCAGTTATGAATCTATTTGACCAGACAAAAAATTAACTAAAGACTAATTTTCAGGTGACTTCCCGATTTTCTTTCAAATGCAGGTTCCAACCTGCCGAAGAAAGGGATTTCAATAGAGTATGAGAGTGGACCCGGTTTTCTGTAAGAGCTTTTACAAGCGTTTTCATAAACAACAGATATTATAATTCACTGTTTTCACGCTGTTTATCGTCTCGGCGAACTCTGCTAGCCTAACCTGTTTAATGGCCCACCCCCCTGCTTTTCAAAAACAGGGAGAAACAGAAAGCAATAGCAGGTAATAAGTGGAGTACGTCAAAAAATACCTCCGCATACTTCTCAATCATATGAACCTGATTGAGAAGCTGCACCGCCGCTTCGGCTCCCAGAGTTTTTCCTCCGGAGAGTTTATCGATATTGCCCGCAGTATCACCAATGAAGACACCACCGATCTGACCGAGCTGTTTACGCGGTTTTGCCAGCAGGAAATCCTTATCCCCATTGCCCGGGCCGAGAACCATTATGACCTCAGCCCAGTGGTATTGGATATTATCGAGCTGATTACCGACCAGCAGCAGCTGGGGCTGTCCACAAGCCTGAAAGCCAAAATTGATGACCTGCTGCGGCTGACCGGGCAACTGGGCCAGAGTCTGAAATCCCGGGACAGTTACCTGGTCAACCGTTACACCAGCCAGCTTGACAGGCGCTTTCGGGATGTGCGCCGGGAACTGGAACAGAATGAGCAGGCTATCCTGCGCATTATTGAAGACGCGAAAAACTCCAGCCGGAATATTTCCCTGAAAACCCGCTACACCCAGGCCCTGGAAGCCTGGAACCATTATGTCCAGCCAACGGCAGATATGCTGGATGTCCAGGGTGAATATGAACTGACTCTTAAAACTATCGAACACAGCCTGCGGGACTATATCGAACAGGCTCACAACAGCATTGGCTTTGAACACTCCGCCCGCCTTGAACGGCTGAATCTGCGCCTGCTGGATTTACGTTCAGGGCTGCGCCTCAGCATTGAGCGCTGTTCCCGTCTACTGGAACCCATTTACCGCCGGTTTCAGCGTAACTCAGCACTTACACGTGGCGCATCCCTGGCTATTGCCGAAATGCGTCGCAAGAAGTTCCGCTATGCCACCATTCCCAGCCAGGTGGAATTAATTGGACGGGCACGCCCTAATCTTACCGATAGCCACAGTTCCCTGGTCGTCTATCTGAGCGAGCTTAAGGTACTGGAATTGCCAAGCTTTGATATTCCCGAACCCCCTGAAAAGAACAACCCGGAACCTGTGACCTTTGCCACAGTAGCCAGTTCCGTACGCAGTCACCTGCCGCTGAACGACTGCCTGGACTGGTTAATCACCACCTACCCACAGCTGGATACACGTCAGCTACTGGAATTTATGGTGAGACTGACCAACGAAACCGAACAGTTTCAGGGGGCTGTTATTGAAAACGACACTCGTCGCTATGAAACAGAAAGCCACACTATAACCATGCAACGCCGTACCCTCTGCGCTGCAGGCCAGAAGTAATCTATAAGATTTTCTATGAATGATATGCCTGATACAGCCCTGACCACTGAGAACAACACAAGCATGCCGGAGAGCCAGCCTGAAACCCTGCTCTCCGCCCCTCTGCGCCTTGATGAAACCCTGAGCAAGAACCTGCCCCACGGCCACCTGATCTACACCCGCCTGCGGGAAGGGGTACATCTATCTGCCGACAGCCCCAACCAGTTTGCTTTGTTCCGGGAACTGGAGCAACACCGGGAAAGCTACACCCACCTGTTCGCCCTGTTGGGTTATGAGCTGGTTTACCACCATGATGGCTTTTTTTATTTCGTCTATCCGGACAGTACCACCAGCCAGTCCCTGACCACAAGTCGTAAAGTCGCCCTGCTTATCTACACTCTGATCGATTTCCTGCAGGACAACAATTACGATCCTATGGCCACTATCTGCAATGAACTCATTGCACGACGCATGTTTGACGACACCAGAAACCATTACTCAGACCTGTACCAGCAGGCCGACCTGTCATCTACCGAGGCAGTCACCAACCTGCTGGAGTGGATGGCACGCAGGGGTTTCTGTCAGTTTGATTCCGATGACCAGGTTCGCTTCCTTAAGCCCATCAACCGTTTTCTGGAAGCCATTGAACAGGTCTCAGAGCTGGCAGATATCCGTGAACCAACGTTTGAAAACAGCCCCGCTGAAGTCATGGAGGACGAATGACAGACCACAGCCAAATCCACACCGGCACCATGACCGGACACTATGGCATGTCCCGACTCTATCTGATTCAGTCCGGTACCTACGCCTGGGGGGAACTTCCCCTGGATGGCTCCGTCTCCTTTTTCGGCTCCAATAACCGGGGCAAATCCACGGCTATCAACGCCCTGCAGTTTATTTTCCTGCCTAATATGATGGGCAGCCGTTTCGAGAAATACGCCAAGGATGTCACCCGGAAATTTTATTTCCCCTTTGACAACAGCTATATCCTGACCGAGATCACCACTCCCCACGGCCCCTGGGTACTGGGCATTACCGGCAAAGGCGCGGCCAGTGGTCACCGCTACCAGCATTTTATTTACCGGGGCCGATTTGTTCGGGAACACTATTTCAGTGGTCGCACACCCCTGAAATTCCCGGAAGCCCGCCAGCGAATCGCCTTAACCGGGGAAAAAATTATTCTGCTCTCCCCCCAGGACGTAGAGGTACTGATCAGCGGCGGTCAGGGTTCCGTGCTTGGCAAAACCCAGGCCACTATAGATCTGGTTCCGGTAGGCGGTACACGTCGTTATCAGGTGTTTAAGAACCTGTTTGTCAGCCTGATCACCCAGTCAGAAATCAATGCCTCAATGATCAAGCAGTCACTGCTGGATGTGTTCTCTCCCCAGCTGGCAGCCAGTGATATGGCCCAGGGCTCCATTAATTTCCACCAGAAAAAAGAAGAAGTATTTGCGGAGTATGAACGCCTGAAGCGAGAGTTCGACGCTTTGGGGGAGTCGGCCACCGACGTTGAAGCCCTTCGCCAGACATCACTGAAGCAGGAAAAAGCTGCGGCACAGGTCTTTGCCCTGCAAAGTACGATAGAACACGATTTCCACCAGTGGGACAAAGAAATCAGCCAGCACATAGAGCAGCTTTCTGTCACCCTGGCCTCGGCCCAGAACTCCGTTAACGTCCTGAAGGAACAGGAAGCAGAAGTTCGCCACAAAAAAGACCAGGCCAACCGGAAAGAAGCCACCTTGGTGGAAAAGATCAACCACCATGAACGCCAGGCCCGGGCCTTTACCGAGCTGGGTGATATGTACGATATCAACAGCACCCGTGCCGATATCGAACAACTTCAGGTTCGAGAAGAAAAACTCAGCGGCCAGCTCGGTGTCGCCAGTCTCGGAGGCAGTGAAGACACCCTGCGCCGGGAAATGCAGCAACAGGAATGGCAGATCGAGAAGCTGGAAGCCGCCATGTCCGCCGACGAGACATTAGCCGCACTGCTGGCCCGCCACCTTCCATCGGAGCAGGTTATTCAGCTGGGCAAGCTGATGCATGAAGGGCTGTTGCTGCTGCCAATAACCGATGATCACCCGGTTCTTGATCTTGATAATGAACAGCACTTAATAGAGGAAGCCCGTCGCCTGTTAACCCGCATTCAAAATGACACCTTTGAAGGAGACGGCTATCGTATCCATCTGCAGGAACTCCCGGTTCCCCGCGGGCTGGTACAGGACAAACAGCAGCTTCAGCAACAACTGGAAGAAGAGGAGCTGAAGTACAACGAACTGGACCAGCGCCTGAACGCCCTTCTGGACGCCCAGATTATCCAGGAAGAACGTGCCCAGGTGCGCAGCCAGATCACCCGTCGTCAAAAAGAGATAGACGACTGGAACACCTGGCAGGAAAGCCTGCCCCAGTATGAAGGCTGGGTGGAACAACGGGCTGTTCTGCAGGAGTCCATCAATGAACTTGAGCACCAGGCCAGAAACCTGCGGGAGCAGCAGGAACAGCTGGCCCGGGACAACGAGCAGCAACGGGAAGAGTTTTCCACACTCAGCAGTACCCGCAAGCGGATTTATGACCAGTGGAACCAGCTGAAAGGGCCGGAAAACGGCTGGCCAAACGTGATGATACCGGCTGAAAACCTGAACAATCTGGGCCTGGAAGAGCGCATCAACCTGTATAGGGAACAATGGCAGATTGCCCACGACGCCACGGTGAAAATGCAGATGCTTTACTCCGCTATTCGCCTGCGAGGTTACCGGGCGGCAGAGTCGGAAGGTACGGATGAAGCGGCCTGGCGCAAGGTGCTGGAAGACTGGGAAGCCCGCCCGGAAGCGGAGAAGATGCTGGCGAACTACCGCAAAACCGCCATCCTGCAACTCTCCAGCGTACTGAATGATTTTCTTCAGGATTACCTGCGGCTGGAGCGGGAGATTAACAGTTTCAACCGTTCCATCTCCCGGCGCAAGGTCTCCAATCTGCGTCGCTTCCAAATTCTGCTGCAACCGGTGCAGGAGCTGTATGACGCAATTCGCTACATTGTAGAAACCGGTCAGCTGCTGGAAGACGCACAACCCGACCTTGGCTTACACTCCACCAGTGTGGACGAAAACCGGGCCATGGATTCCACCCGTATTATCGCCAGCCGGATCAGCGAATCCCTGAGCCTGTCGGATATTTTTACTGTGTCGTTTGAGGTGGAAAATGCCAACGGGGAACTGAAGCGTTATGAGAAAATTGACGACGCCGGTTCCACAGGCACCCGCAGCACTCTGAAACTGTTGACCCTGATGTACCTGATTCGCCATATGATGGACAGCAAGCAGGCCCTGAACCAGCGGCTGTTGTTTACCATTGACGAAATCGCCAGTGTCGATTCCGCCAATGCCCGCCAGCTTCTGGACAGCGCCCAGGCCCTTGGCTTTACGCCCCTGCTGACCTCAGTTTATGCGGTTGACCTTACCCGTTATGGTATTGATGTGGTGAAAGCCCATACAGGTATTCAGCGACAGCAGGCCCTGGTGGTAAATCGGGAAAACTGGATTATCCTTGAGCGCAAACAGACTGGGGAGCTGCCTGAAACAACAGAAGAGGATGTTCAGGCAGAAGCGGCTGCACTATAAACCCAATCCGTCAAAACCAAGCAGTCCGGCCCCCCTTATTCGGAAAGCCGGACTGATAGAAAATCCGGGTAAAAGACAGATCCATTGACAGACATTTCCAAAACAGACATCCCCAATGACAGCAAGCAAAAAGACAGGTGCCAGTTCCGCTGGCTGCGGCCACTACAAAACGCCACCATCCGGATTTAAGTATTATCTGCTTAACGCCAGAAAAGCCTGTTACTGGTACCACCTTGATGATCCGGACAGCCGTATTGAACTCCATAATTTCTGCCAGTTTTCCGGCCCTGTTTCCCTCACCTTTCACCCGGAGGATGACCTGGCCTGCGATCAGCCATTGGCTTTAATGGAAAGCATAGAACCGGTGCATCACCCTGATCGCGTGCCAGGTTGTGAGCATTTTATCAGTACGCTTTACTACCATGGCCAGCTGGCAAACTCCTTTATTAACTGGCTAACATTCCGCCCCAGGACCCCAGAGCTCTGGCTGTTTCCGGATTATGATCATGTCGGCCTCAGTAACTATCTGCGTCTGAAACAGGCTCTTCACGATATCAGGCTGTTTGTTCCCGATAACCTGGAAGAGCAGATAACAGAATGTGGAAGCCAGCCACGCTCTCTGGATGAGTACCAGTGCCTTACCCTGCAGGAACTGCAAGATTCCAGTGACCCGGATGTCCAGCGGATATTGGATGTTATTGAAACCAGCGGGAAAGGGCTGAGTCAGACAGACCTGCTAATACCCTGTTGAAGAGATTCAGCACAGCCTGGAGAGTTTTGGGAACACAGAGTGCTCCCATAGCAAAAACAGGATTACTGGTCGATAGCAGCTGCCAGCAGATCAAGAGCAGTGATAATCCCCCGGACAGCCCCATCTTCACTCACCAGAACCCGGTGAATATTACCTTTCACCATGGCTTCCGCCACTTCCGTCAGAGGCATACAGGGTTCCACCCGGAATACCAAGGGCGTCATAATATCCGTCACCAGTACAGACTGATCCATGCTTTCATGGAAGGAGCGCATCTCTTCTTTGGAGAGAACGGAATCCACCAGATTGTTATAAAAATCTTCATTTCTGGTATCCAGATCAAGCAGGCCGCTACCGGTCTGGCGGACAATATCCGTCATGCTGACTATTCCGCATAGCTGGCCGGATTCGTTCACCACCGGCGCGCCGGAAATACTGTGTTCAGTCAGAAAAGTTGCCAGTCGGTCAACTGACCAGTCGAGGGGAACAGTCTCCACATGCCTGGTCATGATGTCGGCCGCGACCAGATCATGAAAACCGTCAGAGGAATTACCACGTTCAGTCTGTACAGAAAAGTCAGGTTTCATACTGGTTGCCT
Source organism: Parendozoicomonas sp. 209JJ7-1 (assembly GCF_058147085.1). Classification (NCBI taxonomy): domain Bacteria; kingdom Pseudomonadati; phylum Pseudomonadota; class Gammaproteobacteria; order Oceanospirillales; family Endozoicomonadaceae; genus Parendozoicomonas; species Parendozoicomonas sp. 209JJ7-1. The sequence continues at coordinate 180,849 of NZ_JBYVJU010000011.1, forward strand.
CCAGCGGTCAGTAAAGTGCCGGGAACCAACGACTCGCCCTTAAGACCTCTAACCTTACCGTCCGGCAAGCAGGCAGCGTTAAGAATTATCCCGTACATTCACCTTCGATTATGACCTAAACGACACTAGACTTATTGATACAAATCAACAAATCCAGCGTATTCAGGGGAAGAGTCAGAAGAAAACTCAGGCCGTAGAATCTTCACCAATACGGCTGGCAATAGCCCCCGACTGACCTTTGTACTTGGCGTTCACCCGTTTATTGTAGGGCTTTTCAGCGGGGCCACTCATGGTTTCGAAATTAATTGCACCAATCTGCATACCGGGTCGCAGGGCCAGGGGCAGTTTTCCGCCATTAAAGAACTCCAGTACAATCTGCCCACTCCAGCCCGGATCAATACGGTGAGCAGTAACATGTACCATCAGGCCGAGACGGGCCAGGGAGGATCGGCCATCCAGCCAGCCGACAATATCGTCCGGTAAGGTCAGAGATTCCCGGGTGACCGCCAGTGCCAGCTCACCCGGATGAAGGAAGAAGGCATCACCTTTTTCCAGCACTATCTCCTTGCTCATAATGGAGTTGAGGGTATTTTCGATCTCTTCACGACTACCGGACAAGTCCACATAAGGGGCAACATGGTCATTAAACACCCGGAAGCTGTTACCCAGGGTCAGGTCAAGGCTGACACCACTGATATGCTCATTATCCGGGCGGGGCTCCACCACTATACGGCCACTGTTCAAAGCCTCTACAATATCGCGATCACACAGTCGCATAATCCACCCTGGTCGTCGTTTATCTTTTTACTCAGTCATCAGATATGGTGATAGTCGGAATGGGTGCCGACTGCCGACTCTGCAGTGCCAGCCGTGCGGCCATCCTCCGTGCTGATCTCCGGTACAGCTGCGCTTCTGCGGAATCGCCATCTGCGGCCACTGTAGGCTTGCCACTATCAACCTGTTCACGGATTGACAGAGACAGAGGCAGAGAACCCAGCAGGTCGGTGCAGTATTCATCGGCCATTCGGCTGCCACCGCCTTCACCAAACAAGTGCTCTGTATGCCCACAATTACTACACACATATACAGACATATTCTCTACGATGCCCAACACGGGTACGTTAACTTTGCGGAACATTTCCACACCTTTGCGGGCATCCAGCAGAGCCAGGTCCTGGGGTGTAGTAACGATGACACTACCCGCTACAGGAACTTTCTGAGCCAGGGTCAGCTGAATGTCACCGGTGCCGGGAGGCATATCAATCACCAGATAGTCCAGTTCACCCCACAAAGTCTGGTTCAGGAGTTGCAGCAGGGCTCCGCTGGCCATGGGGCCACGCCAGACCATAGGCGTCTCTTCCGTAACCAGATAGGCCATGCTGTTAGATTTTAATCCCAGCGCTTCCACCGGGACAAACATCTGTTGTTCGCCGACCATTTCCATGCCGGGGCGTTGTCCGTCTTCTACGCCCAGCATTTTGCCAATACTGGGACCGTAGATATCCGCATCCAAGATGCCCACTTTAGCATTGTCCGCCACGAGGGCCAGGGCCAGGTTGACCGCTGTCGTGGATTTACCAACACCGCCTTTGCCGGAAGCTACGGCGATAATATTTTTTACCCCTTTGAGTCCTGTGTCTTCGCTGATACGGGGGGCGGGCTGAACATTCCGGAGAATAGTGACGTTTGCTTTTTCAACCCCGGTGATCTGTTCAAGCTGCCCGGCAATCTGTTGCTGTACTGAAGCTGTGTCACAGGCGTAGGCCAGACTCAGTGTCAGGTTTACCTGGCCATTGTCGCTGGTCAGGCTTTCAATATCAGCCACCTGCAGCAGGCTGGTGTGATCCAGCCAGGGGGCTGACAGGGTATTCAGTTTGCTCTCTATCACTTTACGGGAGCTTGCGGTCATTGGTTATCTCGCTTCCTGATACTTCATATGTCATGTCATTCAAATCGCTGGCAGGCCAGTACCTGGCCTTTGAAATACGCAACCCGAGATCAGCCATTTCTGCTTCAGAGGGTACATTTTGAGGAGAATCACCCTACCTGATTTTTTACAGAGCACCCAACTCTTTCAGGAACTCTTCTCGCCCACCATCGGGATTAATGCCATGGCTTTCCATATCCTTGCGTAAACGCTGCTCCGCCGCAGCTTCTGTTTTACGCAGCATATTGGCACGAGTTGGATTTTCCAGGGCTTTATGAATGGTGGCATCCAGATCTTCCCCCGCTATCAGGCGGTCGATCAGAACCCGGTAGTTACGCTCAAAGATAGGCAGAACCATCTGCTGGGGTTCACTTTCCAGCAGGCTCCAACCAGTTTCCCGGGCTGCAATATAGACGGCGATATGGGACCAGTAACCTTCATTCGTGCGGTTGGTGGCACGGCAGGCTTCATAATAAGCCTGCTGGGGTTCCGGCAAACCCAGTTCGTTAAAGCTGGGTTTACAGAGTTTACGGATATCCGCCAGATCCGGAAAAAAACGGGTGGTTTCTATGGCTGCCTGCATGGCCCGCACAATCCGCTTGGGGGAGAACTCTTTCAGGGATTGCAGCCACACCCGTTTGGAAGCGGCCTCCGCTTCCGGGGTTGGAAAAGCACGGCGATACTTCAGGGGAAACGCCCCTTCAAGCTGGACAAAAACCGCATTGATGGCATCACGATGCCCCTGCCCCAGTGTGGCAGTGCCCTGCTGTTGTGTACCGAGCTGTTGAGAACCCGCGTGCTGGGTACCGGGTTGGCGGTAAGCGTCAGTCCTCGAAGTCGAGGAAGGGGCCGTCTGCCCAGCTCTGGTCTGTAAGCTTTTCCTCTGTTGTTCGAGGAGTGTGCGTCCTTCTTTCACCCTGCTCCCTCTGCCACTGATAGATAACGTGTTTGATAAACCGGTAATCCCAGGCCTTGCGGGCCTCACCGGTGCTCAGCCAGTACATTTTAAAGTCTTCCAGATGCTGCAGGGCATATTCACGGGTCAGGCCGTTCTGCTGCTGCAGCTTCTGAAAACACCAGTCCGCCGGCAGATAATTCTCAGGGAGTGGTGTCGCCCTCGCCTGCGGATTCACCGGATTATCCCGGTGTCGGGAAAAAACGTCCATGCCTTCTCCAACAGATGTCCCTGTGGACGCCCCATAGCCGGAAGGTTCCTGCTGGCTCGACTGAAAAGCCTGGTGCTGGCGCTGTTCAATAGTTTGCAGGCGTGTTCTCGCAGTTTCCAGCATGACCTGCTGGTTTTGCTGTTCGCCCTGCTGATGTTTCAAACGGCTCTGTTGAGTTTTCGCGGTTTCCCTCAAACCTTTCAGTTGATGCTGCAGGGCTTTCAGCTGGCGCTCCAGGTCGCTGATCTGATGACAGGTCGTTTCATATTCCTGCCCTAGAGCTTCCACTTTTTCGGAACAGACCACCTCCTGACGCGCCAGTCTTTCGACCCGCTGACGGACAGCCTGCTCTGCGCTACTATCCGACATTTGTTGCGTACTCTGTTGCCGGGGCGCTTCGGCAGACTCAGACTCACGATCCAGCTCCCAAAGAGCTTTCCCTTCCCTGTTGAGTCTGCGAGTCAGGTTGTCAGAATTTCGGTCGCCCATAAACATACCCGGCAATACACCACCATACAGTCAGATAAAAACAAATAAACAGCTTGTTACTCTCCAGTGTACTGCGGACAGGGGATGATCGGCCACCAGTATTTGCAACACCTCACTGGAACACTAAAAAATGGCTATACATCCCCTTCTGAACAATCAGAAGGTTCCGCTATCCCATGACCATTCGGTTGAGCAAACTCTCCCCAGATACTGCATGCTGAGAACGCAGAAACCGGAAATCCACTTCAGAATTCCCGGCATTCCCCCCGAATCAGGCAATGCACAGTTTCGCGATTCACGGCCATCCCCTTATAATGGACGTTTATGATTCTTTCCTGCTCCATCGCCCGCCCGGTGAAGGAGGTATTTCCGGAGACCCATTTTTTCCATGTCAGAACAGCACGCCTCTGCCGCGCCGCGCAAAATCCTGGTCACTGCGGCCCTGCCCTATGCCAATGGCCCCATCCACCTGGGCCATCTGGTGGAATACATCCAGACCGATATCTGGAGCCGGTTCCAGAAAATGCGTGGCCACGAGTGTCACTATGTCTGCGCCGACGATGCCCACGGCACCGCCATCAGCCTGCACGCTGAAAAGCAGGGGATGACTCCGGAAGAGTCCGTGGCCCAGGTGAAGAAAGAGCGTATCGCCGACTTTGGTGATTTCCATGTTGTCTTCGACAATTACCACTCCACCCATTGCGAAGAAAACCGCGAACTGTCTTCCGCTATCTACCTGAAGCTAAAGGAACAGGGCCATATCGCCAGCCGCAGGATCATGCAGGCCTACGATCCGGAAAAAGAAATGTTCCTGGCAGATCGCTATATCAAGGGTGAGTGCCCCAAGTGTGGCGCTGCAGACCAATACGGCGATAACTGTGAAGTCTGCTCCGCGACTTACAGCCCCACTGATCTGAAAAACCCGTTCTCCACCATTTCCGGGGCGACACCGATAGAGAAAGAGTCCGAACACTTTTTCTTTAAACTCACCAACTTCCAGGACTTCCTGAAGGGCTGGACCCGCTCCGGCACTATTAAAGACGAAACCGCCAACAAGCTGGCCGAGTGGCTGGACGCGGGCCTGCAGGACTGGGATATCTCCCGGGACGCGCCCTACTTCGGTTTTGAAATTCCCGGCGAACCCGGCAAGTATTTTTACGTCTGGCTGGACGCGCCTATCGGCTATATGGCGTCTTTCAAGAACCTGTGTGACCGTACCGAAGATCTGGACTGGGATGAATACTGGAAGAAAGATTCCCAGTGCGAAGTACATCACTTTATCGGTAAAGACATCGTCAACTTCCACTGCCTGTTCTGGCCCGCTATGCTCCAGGGTGCCGGTTACCGCACGCCCACCAGGGTGAGCGTACATGGTTATCTGACCATCAATGGCGAGAAGATGTCCAAATCCCGCGGTACCTTTATTACTGCCCGTACTTATCTGAAGCATCTGAGCCCGGAATATCTGCGTTACTACTACGCCGCCAAACTCTCCAGCCGTGTTGATGATATTGATTTCAATACAACCGATTTTATACAGCGGGTGAACAGTGATCTGGTTGGTAAGGTGGTGAACATAGCCAGCCGTAATGCCGGCTTTATCGCCAAACGTTTTGCTGGACAGCTGTCTGGTACCGACAGCGCACCTGAGCTGACCAGGACTTATATGGACGCTTCCGAAACTATCGCCCAGTACTACGAAGATCGCGAGTACGGCAAGGCGATGCGGGAAATCATGGCCCTGGCTGACAAGGCTAACGCCTGGATTGATGAAGTGAAGCCCTGGGTTGTGGCCAGGGAAGAAGGCAAGGACCAGGAGCTGCACGATATCTGCTCCACCGGTATCAACCTGTTCCGCCTGCTTATGATCTATCTAAAGCCGGTTCTGCCTGAGATGGCAGAGAAAGCCTCAGCCTTCCTGAATGTTGAGTCCCTGAACTGGACCGACAACCAGACCCTGCTGTTCATCCACGGCATTAACAAGTTCAAGCCACTGATGACCCGGATTGAACCCGCCAAAGTGGATGGCATGATGGCCGACTCTGCCAGATTGCTGGAAAGCCTGGCCGCGGCCAGGGCAGAGCCAAAAGCGGACACCGAAATCAGCAAAGAACCTATTGCTGATGAGATTGCGTTTAGCGACTTTGCCAAAGTTGATCTTCGTATCGCCAAAATCGTTAATGCCGAGCATGTGGAAGGTGCCGCCAAACTGCTGCGTCTGACTCTTGATATTGGCGAAGAGACCACCCGTAATGTATTTGCCGGTATTAAGGCTGCCTATACACCGGAAGCACTGGTTGGTAAACATACAGTGATCGTCGCTAATCTTAAGCCCCGTAAGATGAAGTTTGGCATGAGTGAAGGCATGGTTCTGGCGGCTGGTCCCGGTGGTGAAGAGCTGTGGATTCTGGAACCACATAATGGTGCTCAACCAGGTATGAGGGTGATGTAAGCAGCCTTTTACAAAGCCGGTGAATTCTTACCGGCTTTTTTATCTGACGTTTATCGATCCCCATAAAGACTATTAAAGTTTCGAGTGCCCAGCCACTGTCTAATAATTATGTTCAACCATACCAGCCGCCTCAGATTTGGTTTTGAGCAGTTTATCGGGCTGGCGATTGCGGCCAGAGCTGTTTTATTGCAAGCGGGTGAAATCATTGTCTCAGTTCGGTATGGTACAGGCATGGCGCTTTTGCCGTACCTCGCAGATATGTTTATGTCTCCCAAAGAATTGACAGGGATCTGATAGCACCACCCCATGCAAACAACATTTCAACACGTCCAGACTTACCTGCAGGATACCCTGCGTTTTTTCCGATCCAATATTGGCGCGCTGGCACTTCTGGCGCTTCCTTACGCTCTGCTCAACGAAGTGGCTTTGCAACTGGTGGTGATTCCGGCGGAAAACCAGGACAAAATACCGAACAGCCTTATAGTTGAACTGATTCTGTCTCCGGTTTTCCAGAGTGCTGTGATTGTTTATATTGCGGCTTCTATCAGCGGCAATCCCCGCTCGCCCGTACAGAGCTATCTGACGTCTATCCCTTTCTGGCCAAAAATGCTGCTGCTTACGCTGGTGTCCAGCGCCGGTATCTTCGCAGGCCTCTTCCTGTTTATCCTGCCCGGTATTTTCCTGATAATCCGCTTCTGCCTTGCGGATATGTTCTGCATGCTGGAACAACGTTCCGTTTTACAGAGTCTTAAGGAGAGCTTTACCGCGACCATTCCTGTCACCTGGGTTATCTTCCTCGGTCTGGCCATGCTCTTCCCTGCTGTCACCCTGCTTTCCATAAGCCTTGGACAGTTCTCAGTCAACTCCGGCAATATGGGCATCAGCATTCTGACTTCCGTTGCCCAGGCCCTGTTGCAGACCCTGTACATTATCTACCTGTTCCGGGTTTTCAGCTCTATACACAATAAATAACCTCCTGCGGCCCGCCTTTGCGGGCGTGATTGAAAAAAGCGGCAATGTCGGTTGGCTCAAGGTCAGAATGGAATGGGGCGAACTCAGGGAATACCAGTCCAAGGACCTGATTCCCTGCCCCCACGAACGTTCGCTTCAGGCCATGGAAAAGGACGTTTAGACATGGTTTTATCCTGCCGGGGGAATCTGGTTCAAACCCGGCTCGGCAATCAACATCCTGAACACACACTCTTGCAACATTTTGTTCACATTTTCATCACACAAACGTCAAGTTTGAACCATAGAGTTCAGAACAAATAACCCTGACAGGAGTGAACTCCCTTGAACAAGCTTTTCACCGCTCTGGTGGTTGCTTCCGTACTGCCCCTGACTGCCTGCCAGTCCATGGAAAGCAGCAATGATGTCGCTGCCAGGCCCGCAGCTCCCGCCAAGACCGTTGCCAAGGTGAACAACGACGACCTGTATGAAGTAGCCCACGAAGGTCGCTACTATGTTTTTGACGACCTGGAGGTTTATCAGGATTTCGTAAAGAATGGTGAAACCCCTTACCGCAAGGTGTTCATCGGTGAAGGCCCGAGGAAAGAAACTCTGGTTTTCGGCCTGCGCAGCAAGGACAAGAAGAAATCTGCCGGTATCACCAGTGTGGATATGTTCAAAGGAAACCAGGCCCCCGCTGAAAACTTCTACGGCGAGCGTCGTGATGAAGAAGGCCGCCTGTACGTATTCAGCGAGCTGAAGGATATGGAAGCCGTGCGCAAGACCGGTGAAGCCGCTTACCGTTTCACCCAGATCGGCGCTGGCCCCAAAGGTGAAACAGTTGTCTTCGTTCTGAACAAGAGCAACAAAAAGAAGAAGCCTGTTGCCCTGATGGCTGAATTTGCCAAACGCAACGCTCTCTGATAAAAACTCACTACTGTAACGATCTGAAAGCTCACCGGCTCCCTCCAGCCGGTGAGTATATGACACCAGCCTTCTTTCAATTTCCGACTATCCTTA